>JAUVWD010000011.1 GCA_030604285.1 Chloroflexota bacterium | reverse complement strand
GAGTGGCCTGAAGTGGTTATTACTATGCAGAGAGAGATGGAGCGGCTGATGCATGACGTTGCCAGTCGTAAACCACCTGTAGTTCGTTTCTCTCCCATGACTTGGCAACCGGCTATTGATGTTTACGAAACCGATAATGATGTAGTGGTTCTTGTTGAACTGGCGGGTGTTAGAGAGGATGAAATCGAAGTAATCGTTAACAACAATATCCTAACCATTAGAGGTGATAGAAGGGATAGCAAGCGGGGTATTAAGCGAATTTATTCCCAAATGGAGATTCTGTGGGGATCTTTCCAGCGAGAGGTCCCCTTGCCTGCAAATGTGAATACCAATCAAGTCAAAGCCTTCTATGCAAACGGTTTTTTGGAAGTTATCTTGCCTAAGCTAAACGAGGAAAAACCGCACCATATAGATATAAGAGTTAGTTAACAGGGGATCAAGCGTGGCTATTGCTCAAGAAACCAAAGAAACTGTGGATAAGTTCCGTATCCCAGAGGAATTGCCCATCCTTCCTAATAGTGAAGGTGTAGTCTATCCCTCTCTCATTGTTCCGTTGGCCACAACGGATGAAAAAGTAATCAAGCTCATAGACGAGGCGGCTGCTGGGGACAAGATCATTGGCTTCTTCGCACAACGGCCGGGATCAAAAGAAGCTTCTCCTGATAGCCTTCACTCCATCGGCACTGCTGTCCTCATTGCTCGAATGCTCAAGTTGCCTGATAGCTCGATTCGTGTCTTCTTCCAAGGCCTCTCGAGAATTGGATTAAAAGAAGTCACCCAGGTTGAGCCGTACCTGAAGGCTAAGGTCGAGGTGATTGAGGATAAGCTGGAGAAGACGACAGAGCTTGAAGCTCTTGTCAGGAATCTAACTGGGCTTTTTCAAAGGGTTGTTGAGCTAGCGCCCAATTTGCCCAACGAACTGAATATCGCAGTGCTTAATATACCACACCCTGGGAGCTTGGCTGATTTTATTGCTGCTCACATTAACCTCAAGCTTGAGGAAGGGCAGGAGATTTTAGAGGCCATTGAGGTTGTTGAGCGAATAAAAAAGCTAACTACATTTGTCAACCGGGAGTTGGAGGTCTTGGAGTTAGGAAGCAAAATCCAGTCTCAGGCCAAAGAGGAGATGACTAGAGCGCAACGTGAGTTTTACCTTCGAGAGCAATTGAAAGCTATACAGAAGGAATTGGGAGAGGCTGATGAGCGGACCTTAGAAATAAACGAGCTCAGAGAGAAGATTGCTGAGGCAAGCTTATCTCCTCAAGCTAACAAAGAGGCAGAGCGGGAACTTGACCGCTTAGCTAAGATGCCACCAGCGGCTGCTGAATACACTGTATCGCGTACTTATCTTGATTGGCTGATTAATCTTCCTTGGTCAAAAAGCACTGAAGATAACTTGGATATTGTTCGAGCTTCAGGCGTTCTCGATGAAGATCACTACAACTTGAATAAGGTAAAGGAGAGAATTCTGGACTATCTGGCGGTGAGGAAGTTGAAACCAGATATGAAAGGGCCTATTTTATGTTTTGTTGGACCTCCAGGGACGGGCAAAACTTCGGTAGGGCAATCTATAGCTCGTGCTTTGGGAAGGAAATTTGTGCGCATCTCCTTAGGTGGCATCAGAGATGAAGCGGACATCCGCGGGCATCGCCGCACATACGTAGGCGCCCTGCCTGGAAGGATCATTCAGGGGCTTCGTCGTGCTGAATCTAATAACCCTTTATTCATGCTCGATGAGATTGATAAACTAGGTGTTGATTTCAGAGGCGACCCTGCTGCCGCCCTTCTCGAAGTTCTCGACCCGGAGCAGAACTCCTCCTTTGTTGACCATTACCTTGATGTGCCCTTTGACTTGTCCAAGGTCATGTTTATCACCACAGGTAACATTGTTGACCCCATTCCTCCAGCCCTGCTAGATAGAATGGAGGTGATTGAGCTGCCTGGGTATACTGAGGATGAGAAGCTCCATATTGCTAAGAAGTTTCTTATTCCCAAGCAGCTCAATGAGAATGGGCTAGCTCCACAGCAGCTTGCAATTGGCGATGAAGCTGTGCTTGTCATTATTCGGAACTACACCAGGGAAGCGGGATTGAGGAATTTGGAACGTGAGATTGGAGCGATCTGTCGTAAAGTTGCCCGTCAGGTGGCTGAAGGCGAGGGAGAGCCAAGCATGGTTTCGCCCGATAAGCTCCATGATTACCTGGGAGCCAAGAGATTCCATTACCAAATAGCAGAGGAAGCTGACGAGGTAGGTGTAGCTACGGGGTTAGCCTGGACCCCAACAGGTGGTGATGTCATCTTTGTTGAAGCTACATTGGTTCCTGGGAAAGGCAATCTTACTCTTACTGGTAAGTTAGGCGATGTAATGCAAGAATCGGCACGGGCTGCCCTAACCTATACTCGCTCACTTACTCGTAGTGAAGTGGCAGGTTTGCCCCGGAGCTTCTATGAAGATAACGATGTTCATATCCACGTGCCTGCCGGAGCTATCCCTAAGGATGGGCCTTCAGCCGGCATCACTATGGCTGTGGCCTTGATTTCAGCTGTGACGGGGCGTTCAGTAAGCAAAGATATTGGTATGACTGGTGAAATTACATTGAGGGGCAAGATATTCCCCGTTGGTGGCATTAGGGATAAGGTACTGGCAGCTCACCGTGCTGGGCTCAGGAAAGTAATCTTGCCCAAGGAGAACGAAAAGGATTTGGAGGAAGTTCCCCAGCAGGTCAAGGAAGAGCTGCAATTTGTCTTTGCAGATAGAATTGACGAGGCACTTGAGGCTGCCCTAAAGGATTCACGGGGTGCCTTAGAATGAAATTGATTCTGGTTCCCGGAGCGGGGGGCACGGCAGAATTCTGGCAGTATCAAACAGAGTATTTCGCCGACGCTGAAGCTATCAATCTCCCAGGTCACCCCCTTGGGGAGCTTTGCACCAGCATTGAGGATTACACCGACTGGCTGTGGAGGTACATCCTTAACCAAGGATATTCACCACCAGTTTTGGCTGGTCATTCCATGGGCGGAGCAATTGTGCAGATGTATGCTCTGAAATATCCTAGGGATATCGCGGGGCTAGTCCTTATCGGCACTGGTGCCAGGTTGCGGGTGGCTCCACAAGTTCTCTCTGTAGTTCAGGACGGCGTAGAGAACCTTTCTGTTTGGGTGGAGAATTTCCTCGAGGTCCAATTTGGTCGTATTGACCCGGTGATGAAGGAAAAATTGATGAACAAATCACTGGAACTTGGGGCGGAAGTACAGCTAATTGATATGCTTTGTTGTGACGAGTTTGACATTATGGACAAAGTCGACCAAATCGAAGTCCCTACGTTGATTCTATGTGGCAGTGAGGATGAGATGACACCCCCGAAGTATAGCTCTTACTTGGCTGCTAGAATCAAAGGGTCCGATCTGACCGTCATCGATGGTGGCGCTCACTTTGTTTTCGTGGAAAAGCCTGAGGCTGTTAACCAAGCTATTGAGCAGTTTGTGAACAGCCTTTAACAGGGGAGTTCGTTCAGCATATTATGTTTATTTCGGCAACTCGCTTGCCACCTCTGTAAGCCGCAACTGTTGCATTTGCCGTAACGGCAATCTGGGGTCTCTTTCCCTTGCCACAGATTGTCATACTCCCTCTTCAGGAACTCGGTAGTCACCCCGACATCAATGTGATTCCAGGGTAGTAGTTCATCTAAGGATCGCTTTCGATTAGCATAGAAAGCAATATCAAGCCCACATTCCTCAAAAGCCTCAAGCCACTTCTGATGATGGAAGCATTCGCTCCAAGCGTCAAACCTGCAGCCTAGTTGCCAAGCTCGGTATATGACTTTTCCTAATCGGCGATCACCACGAGATAGGGCTGCCTCAAGTCTACTAGCTTTAGGATTGTGCCAGGACAGTCTGATTTGCTCTCGCCGCAGCTTTTGCTGTAATAGCCCACGTTTATGAGATAATTGCTCTTCATCCTCCTGCGCTAGCCATTGAAAAGGGGTATGAGGCTTAGGAATAAGGGGCGACAAGCCAATCCTTAGCTTGGGACGTTTCCTATTATCTCTTCGCAAATGGAGTATTTTCTGCGCTAACCCAGCAATGCTTTCTATGTCATCCATAGCTTCCGTAGGTAATCCCATCATGAAATATAGTTTGATGCTTGCTACACCTTTGTCAAAAAGGCCGGCCATGACATCCAATATGAGTTCTTCGGATATGCTTTTGTTAATGACGCGGCGCAATCTTTCACTTCCAGCCTCGGGGGCGAAGGTCAAATTGATTCTGCCTTGGGGCAACAATGAATCTATCAGTGGAGTTATCTTCTCACCTAATCGAAGGCTAGGCAACGACAGCATTAGGCCATCCTTATAGTGCTGCTGTGACAGCCGGGTGATGAGCTCTTCGATGTGCGGATAATCTCCAGTGCTTAAGGAAAGCAAAGATATCTCGCCATAACCGCAATTAGCGCAGATTTTGTTTACCTCATCTATTACTTGTTGTTGTCCGCGTTCTCGCACCGGTCGATAGATCATCCCGGCCTGACAGAAACGACAGCCTTGGCTGCAGCCTCGTTGGATTTCTACAGAGCCATGATCATGCACTACTTCAACATAAGGGACGATGGGCTTAGCGAAGTGAGGCAAAAGCTCAGGCACTATCCTGCGCTCGATCTTTGACTTAGCTTCAGGTACCCTCGGTGTAAAGCTGGCTAGCATGCCATCTGCTGTGTAGCAGACTTCGTATAAACTAGGAACATAGACGCCTTTGAGTTTAGCGGCTTGCTGTAATAGTTCCCTTCTATTGCCCTTGTACGCTTGGATGACTTCGAGTAGCTCAAGTACTACCTCTTCCCCTTCACCAAGTGCGAACAGGTCGATGAAGTCAGCCATTGGTTCAGGATTAAGAGCACAACTACCCCCTGCTATTACCAAAGGATAAGGATATTCCCTCTGAGAGCTAAACAAGGGGATTTGAGCTAAATCGAGGATGTTCAGAACATTAGTATAGGTAAGCTCATAGCCGAGGGAGAAGGCGATAACGTCAAATTCCTTCAGCAGATGTTTGGATTCCAGGCTAAACAACGGAATGGTTTGTTTTCGTAGGATCGCCTCCATATCTGTCCACGGGGCATAGACCCTTTCTACTAGAACATCTGCCTGACTATTGAGTATTTCGTAGAGGATAGGCAATGCCAGGTTTGACATCCCAATTTCATAAATGTCAGGATAGCACAATGCAATCCTGGTAGGGGTTATGTCCCAATCTTTGGTAATGCTGTTCCATTCACTGCCCGTGTAGCGAGCAGGTCTCGAGACTTGGTTCAAGATGCTGCCAAAGTCTTCCATTCCGTGATTCGTTAGCTTGAGCATTATAGCCCGTCGTGGTTCTGGCTTCAAGAATGGAGAAAGCGTCCAGCAACCTTGCTTTTTGTAATTCTGCCTCCCACGGGTGAAGCACCTCTTACAGACCCCTCGCTTCGCTCAAAGCGTCAATCTAGCGTTAATCAAGACCCTCGAATAGACAATGTTGACATTGTTGTTTGTTTGTGTTTAAATCTAATTCAGCGTCCACTGTAGGCGATGGCCTAAAGGTTTACAAGGAGCCGGCTAGCTAATGTTGGGCCTTGAAGGAGGTGGGCAAAGCTAGGTGGCTTTTTAATTGCCTCCAGTGTTAGGGGGATTGTACAAATGCCGACAGTTAATCAGCTTGTTCGCAAGGGACGGCATAAACTCGTCAAGCGAACTAAGGCTCCAGCGTTGCATTTCAGCCATAATGCGCTTAAGAATGAGACCAAGTGGAATACGGGCTCACCGCAGAAACGAGGAGTCTGCCTCCAGGTTAAGACTGTTACTCCCAAGAAGCCCAATTCGGCGTTGCGCAAAGTAGCCCGCGTAAGGTTGACTAATGGGATAGAGGTGAACGCCTATATCCCAGGCGAAGGTCATAATTTGCAGGAGCACTCGGTGGTCCTAATCCGTGGTGGGAGAGTGAAGGACGTGCCCGGGATCCGCTATCATGTTATTCGTGGCACCTTAGATGCTGACGGCGTAGCTAATCGGCGACAAGGCCGTAGTAGGTACGGATCCAAGAAACCTAAAAGAAGTTAAGGAATTCTGAGACATTAAATGCCAAGAAGAGCCAAGAAAGTAGTGAGAAGAGTACTGCCGCCCGATGCTAGGTACGGCAGCGTCACTGTGGCTAGACTCATTAACAAGGTTATGTTAGGTGGGAAAAAGGCTACGGCCCAGCGTATTGTTTATGACGCTTTGCAACTTGCTAGCCAAAGGTTGAGTGATAAACCTGCAGAAGTTCTGGATCGGGCAATGGGAAATGCCACGCCGCTGCTCATGGTTAAGTCGCGCCGTGTTGGAGGCGCTACTTACCAAGTTCCACTTGAAGTTAAGGCTGACCGTGGTCGTTCTTTAGCAATGAAGTGGCTAGTTGCCTCAGCAAGGGCACGCAGTGGTAAATCTATGGGGGAGAAGCTGGGTACTGAGCTAGTCGATGCCGCTAATAGGCAGGGACCAACGATCAAGAAGCGTGACGATGCTCACAGGATGGCAGAGGCTAATAAGGCCTTTGCTCATTATCGCTGGTGAGGGACTGTGCTAAGAACAGCATTTATAGTGGAAGCTAAGGCTATGTCACAAGCTTTCCCCATTGAAAAAGTCCGTAACATTGGAATTATCGCTCATATAGATGCGGGCAAGACTACCACGACCGAGAGAGTTCTTTACCTTACAGGGCGCACTTATAAGATAGGTAAGGTAGATGAGGGAACGGCGGTGATGGATTGGATGCAGCAGGAGCGCGAGCGGGGCATTACCATTGTATCGGCAGCCACAACCTGCTATTGGCGTGAGCATCGCATTAATATTATTGATACCCCAGGACATGTTGATTTCACTGCTGAGGTGGAACGTAGTCTTCGAGTGTTAGATGGTGGCATTGTAATCCTGGATGCTGTAGCCGGTGTAGAAGCCCAATCGGAAACGGTGTGGCGTCAAGCAGACAAGTATAGGGTCCCAAGAATCTGCTTTGTTAACAAGATGGATCGCCCTGGTGCTGATTTCTGTCATACTGTGAACATGATCGAGGAAAGGTTGCAAACCAAAGCGCTACCGATACAGCTTCCGTTAGGAAAAGAAAAGGCTCTGCAAGGTATCATAGACCTTGTACAAAACAAAGCTTATGCTTTCCCTGACGATCCTTCCTTGAATCCAGTAGAGGTAGCCATCCCGGAAAATGAGAAAGCCACGGTAGTCAAGTACCGCCAGGCATTAAGTGAGCAGTTAGCTGAGAACGACGATGACATTATGCTAGCTTACTTAGAGGAGAAAGAGATTGCCATCTCTCGGCTTAAAGCGGCTATCAGAAGGCTGACTATTGCAAACCAGATAGTACCTGTTCTTTGCGGCAGCGCGTTAAGGAATAAAGGAATCCAGCCCTTGCTTGATGCCGTTGGCGATTACCTTCCTTCACCCGTAGATGTACCGTCAACTCCTGCTACTGATGTTAGGACAGGCGAGCAAATCCTTTGCCAAGCGAGTGACAGAGCACCGTTCTCAGCTTTGGCCTTTAAGGTGGTTTCTGATCCCTTCGTGGGTAGGCTAGTTTATTTCAGGGTTTATTCCGGCAAGATAGCTGGTGGAGCACAAGTCTTTAACCCCACCACAGGTGAGAAGGAGAGGTTAGGAAGATTATTTGCTATGCATGCGAATCATCGCGAAGAAGTGAAGGAGGTTAGTGCCGGAGATATTGCAGCTACCCTGGGACTAAAGAAAACGTCCACCGGGGATACCTTTTGCGATTTTGTCCAACCCGTTCTGTTCGAGCCTATTTGCTTTCCTGAGCCGGTGCTTTCCATGGCTATTGAACCGAGCAGCAAAGCCGATCAGGGCAAGTTGGATGATGTTCTGGGCAAGCTTGCTCAGGAAGACCCTACGTTTAAAATTCGCAATAACGCGGAAACGGGTCAAACTCTCATCTCTGGAATGGGCGAACTGCACCTTGAAGTATTGATAGAACGTATGTCTCGTGAATTTGGACTAAAGGCGAAGGTTGGAAAGCCGCAAGTAGCTTACAAGGAAACGATTACTATCCCTGTGGAATCGGAAGGGAGATTCATTCGGCAATCAGGCGGCAGAGGGCAATATGGGCATGTTTGGCTTAGGCTCGAGCCCGGTGAACGGGGCAGCGGCTTCGAGTTTCGTGACCAAATTCGAAGTGGGGCTATACCAAAGGAATTTGTTCAGCCCGTGGAAGAAGGGGTTAAGGAGGCTTTGCAAAGTGGATTAGCTAGCTACCCCGTAGTTGATGTGAAAGTAACTTTGTATGATGGCAGCTTCCATGAAGTTGATTCCTCCGATTTAGCTTTCAAGATAGCAGGCTCTATGGCTGTTCGCAATGGTATTGGAAAAGCCAAGCCTGTTATTCTGGAACCAATCATGAAGGTGGAGATAATGGCTCCGGTTGAGTTCTTAGGTGACATTATTGGAGATTTGAACTCGCGAAGGGGTAATATTGATAACATTGAGGCCCATGGTGAGACTTGCGTTGTTCGCGCTTGTATTCCTTTGGCAGAAGCGTTCGGCTATGCTAGCGCCCTGAGGTCACTTAGCCAAGGAAGGGCAAACTATACCATGGAGTTTTGCCGTTATCAGGATGTGCAGGCTAACCTGGCTGAGCAACTTCTGGGGAAAGTTGGAGTGGAGTAGGTGCTTAAACAGAGAATTCGTGTCAAAATCAAGGGGTTTGACCATAAGTTAGTTGACCAGTCAGCGTCACGAATAGTCGAGACAGCTGAGCGCACTGGAGCTATAGTTGTTGGCCCTGTACCCTTGCCTACGCGCATTGCAAAGTTCTGTGTAATTCGTTCCCCCAATATTGATAAGGACTCAAGAGAGCAATTCGAAATCCGAACTCACAAGCGTCTTATTGATATCTTGCAGCCGACTTCCAAAACAGTGGATGCTTTGAGCCAGCTTGATTTGCCCTCAGGCGTAGAAGTAAACATAAGACTATAGCTGTAACTATGATTCAAGGTATTATTGGCAAGAAAATAGGCATCACACGGGTCTTTCAGGAAAATGGACAGGCAGTAGCAGTTACCGCTATTGAGGCTGGTCCCTGCTTTGTTACGCAGATAAAGAGCGCGGGTAAAGAAGGCTACAACGCTGTCCAGCTGGGTTTTCGGGAAGCCAAGAAACTCAGTTCTAGTGAAAAGGGGCATCTTAAGGGCATACGCCAACTTAGTTTTCTGCGTGAATTCAGAGTGGATGATGTTAGCTCGATTAAGCGAGGAGAACCAGTGGATGTCAGCTTTCTCAGACCGGGGGACCTTGTGAATATAAGCGGGATATCCAAGGGGAGAGGTTTTGCCGGCGTTGTGAAACGTCACCATTTTGCCGGCGGACCAAAAACTCATGGTCAATCTGACCGGCATCGTGCTCCCGGCTCTATTGGTGGCGGAACTTTTCCTGGGCGGGTGTTTAAGGGAATGCGTATGGCAGGACATATGGGGAGTAGAAAAGTGACTATAGGTAACCTCAAGGTAATTGAGGTGGAGCCAGCTCGGGATTTGCTCTTGGTTAGCGGGGCGGTGCCTGGGGCTAGAGGGGGGTTGCTAATTATCAATAGGGCATGAGAAAGAGGTGAAGAGTGCAGGTTGCTGTTTATGACGTAAGAGGTGAGATCGTTGAGCACATGGAGGTGAGAGAAGACGTTTTTGCGGTCCCATTTAATGAAGCGGTGGTCCACCAGGCGATGGTAAGGCAATTGGCCAACAAACGGCAAGGAAATGCAAGCACGAAAACGAGGGGCGAAGTTGAGGGGAGCACTAGAAAGCTCTATCGTCAGAAACATACTGGAAGGGCCAGACGAGGCAGTATAAGGTCGCCTTTGCTTAGAGGTGGTGGAGTGGTTTTTGGCCCCCATCCTCGATGTTATCGCCAGTCTATGCTTAGGAAAATGCGTCGTTTAGCTTTAAGATGCGTGCTGTCTACCAAGGTCAGAGAAGGAGATATTAGAGTAATAGACGATCTCCACTTGGAGATGCCAAAGACAAAGGGAATGGTCGACATCTTATCGGCTCTAGGAGCCGATTCAGCTGCACTGATTGTCACAGCTCAATCCGAACCTAATGTTGTCAAAGCAAGTCACAATTTAGCTGGCATTAAAGTTTTGCCTTCTCCTTTAGTTAACGTACTGGATTTGCTCTCTCATAAAACGCTGATAGCTACTGTTTCAGCAATGCGAAATATAGAGCAAATTTGGGGAACAAAGATAGTCAAAAAGGGGGCCCCCGAAAATTCGGAGAATTTTCGGGGTGAGAGCCATGCATCTTTATGAGGTATTGCGGCATCCTTTGATTACAGAGAAGGCTACTGTCCTTCAGGAGGAAGATAAGTATGCCTTTGAAGTAGCGCGCGAGGCTAACAAACAGCAAATCAAGGAAGCGGTGGAGCGGTGTTTTGACGTGAAAGTGGCTAAAGTGAATACTATGACAGTCCCAGGGAAGACACGAAGGATGGGTAAAAGGCAAGTGACAAGCTCGTCCTGGAAGAAAGCGATAGTCACGTTGAAGTCTGGACACAAAATCGGATTCTTTGAGGGTATCTAGTTTGGGCTCAGTTATCAAGAAGCGGAAGAAAAAGATGGCAAAGCACCAACATAGGAAGTTGCTCAGG
>JAUVWD010000109.1 GCA_030604285.1 Chloroflexota bacterium | reverse complement strand
CTTTGCTTGAGGTCAAGCATTGGCGTTGGCTCTTGCGACGGCAAAGGAGAACTCAGTCTAGTAATGGGAACCTTGTCATAGCCGATGATGCGGACAACCTCTTCCACAAGGTCAGCAGCACAGTTAACGTCGCTGCGCCAATAAGGGGCAACAACCAAGATTTGCGAAGGTGCGCTGGTAACCTCGCATCCAAAGCCCAGAAGCTTCAATACGCCAGTTATCTGGTCAACGGTGACTTCCAAACCCGAAAGCCGTTTTACCTCCTCGGCAGAAAGAAGAATAGCCTTTGATTCCGCCTTCCCGGGGTACACATCAATTACACCTTTGGCCGCTCTGCCGCCAGCTAGCTCTAGCATCAGTTGAGTAGCCCTTTCCACTGGCAACAATGGCAAATTCGAGTTCAGCCCCTTATCAAAGCGTATAGAGGCCTCGCTCCGCAGTTGGAGATAACCACATCCCCTACGAATGGCAGCTTGATTGAAGTTCGCTGACTCCAGGAGAATGGCATCAGTCTCTTCCGTAACCTCGGTATCCAACCCTCCCATTATTCCAGCGATAGCGACAGCCCTCTCTCCATCGGCGATAACCAAAATGTCTCGGTTAAGTCTACGCTCTACACCGTCCAGCGTGGTTATAGTCTCGCCATCCCTAGCCCTTCGCACGATAATTTGCTTACCCTCAAGCTTGTTATAGTCAAAGGCGTGGAGAGGCTGGCCATATTCCAGCATCACATAGTTGGTAACATCAACGACATTGTTAATTGGGCGCATTCCATAGCTACTCAGGCGTTGTTGTAGCCAATCGGGGGAGGGGCGCATGCTCACTCCTTTGATTACGCTAGCACAATACCTAGGACATAGCTCTGGGTCTGCTATATCAACGGAGATAAAGGAATCTATCGAAGCCTCCGTCTCTTCATAATGGACTTCGGGCAAGTTGAGCATCTGCTCAGTAAGCGCAGCAATTTCCCTGGAAATGCCCATTATCGATAGGCAATCCGGGCGATTGGGTGTTATGTCAACATCGAAAATCACGTCGCCTAGGTACTCATTGAGCGGCATGCCTGTCGAAGCCTCACGCGGCAAGACCATAATGCCCTCGTGGCTATCAGAAATCCCTAGCTCTTTCTCTGAGCAAACCATCCCCTCGGAGACAATCCCACGGATTCTAACCCGCTTTAGAGTCACAACTTCTCCAGTGTGACCATCTATGAGCTGGGTTCCTAAGGGGGCGAAAGGCACCTTCTGACCCACATTGATGTTGGGGGCGCCGCAAACCACAGTAACTTGCCGGCCGCCAAGGTCAACACTAGCTAGCTTCAAGCGATCAGCGTTGGGATGAGGATTTACAGCTATTACCTCTCCTACTACCATATTCTCCCAATTGCCGCCCAGAGCCTCCATCCTCTTGACTTCCACACCAGCCATGGTTAGCCTCTCAGCCAATTCCTTGAGAGGAATCCTGATATCAACATAGTCCCTAAGCCACTTAAGTGAAACCTTCATGTTAGCTCTCGGAAATTCAGAACTGCTTCAAGAACCTCAGTTCATTACTGTAAAAGAGACGAATATCCTCTATGCCATAGCGAAGCATAGGAACACGTTCAACGCCCAGGCCAAAAGCAAAGCCGCAATGAACCTCAGGATCAATATCGATCTTCTTGAGAACATCGGGATGCACCATCCCGGCACCCAATATTTCAATCCAGCCAGTATAGCCACATAATCGGCAGCCGCCTCTACTACAGGCCAAACAGTCAATAGCTACTTCTACACCAGGTTCCACAAAGGGGAAATAGTCACAGCGGAAGCGAACTTTCCTTTGCTCACCGAAAAGACGCCGACAGAACTCAAATAGAGTGCCTTTCAAATCAGCCAAGGTAATGTTTTCATCCACAGCCAACCCTTCAACCTGATAAAACATGGATTCGTGAGTGGCATCAGTTGCTTCATATCTATAACATCGTCCTGGTACTACTACCATTATTGGTGGTCGCACCTTCTCCATTACTCTAATTTGCATCGGCGAGGTATGGGTGCGTAAAAGCCTTGCTTTCTTATCCATCTCAGAATCTATCCACAGAGTAGCAAACATATCCCTTGCTGGATGATATTGAGGGATATTTAGGGCTTCAAAGTTATAGTAATCCCATTCCACATCAGGCCCTTCAACAATTTGGAAGCCCATACCTCTAAAGACGTCACAGATTTCCTCAAGTGCTTGGGTGATGACATGGAATCGCCCTGTAGGGGCAAGCCGACCAGGCAGAGTGACATCCAGTTTTTCGCGCTCGAGGAGAACCAAGCGGGCCTCTGCCAGGATCTTCTCCTTTTCAGTTAAGCCTGACTGTAAAGCTCTCTTAATTTCGTTGGCTCGGACACCTACGCTTCGCCGCTCCTCTAGAGGCAAAGCAGCTAAGGAACGTAAAGTTTGAGTTAATCTGCTTTTCTTGCCTAAGTACTGAACCCGCCATAACTCCAGGTCCCTAGGATCGTCAATCTTCTCTAACTCGTCGAGAGCCTGTGTGTGAAGTTCTTTAAGCTGTTCTAGCATTAATTGCCAAGTTTTGCCGAGGCTAATAATTTAGCAAAGCTCTCAGGATCCTTAACCGCCATCTCAGCCAGCATCTTGCGATTGATTTCTATATTTGATTTTCTTAACCCAGCCATTAGCTGGCTATAAGAAAGCCCCTGAGTTCGTGCTGCGGCATTAATGCGGGTGATCCATAACCGCCTGAAATCACCTTTGCGCTCACGACGATGACAATAAGCATAGTCTAAGGCATGGAGCATAGATTCATGGGCGGATCTATAAAGGGCGTGCCTTCCAGCTCGGTGCCCCTTGGTTAGATCGAGTACCTTTTTGTGCCGTCTATGGGTAATTTTTCCGCTTCTAGCTCGTGGCAAGATTATTCCCCCCTTAATTTAGTCTTTAGGTATTAGTTTCTTCTCTCTAGTAATAGAGTGAACTACCATCAATACGATGACAATTTTGTCTCCTTATATTATTTGTAAGGTAAAAGCCTCTTTATTCGTTTCTTATCTGCG
>JAUVWD010000089.1 GCA_030604285.1 Chloroflexota bacterium | reverse complement strand
TGGGCACAATGAAGCTAGAAACACTTCCTGTCGGGGGTAAGCTGACCAATACATCACCATCGTCCTTTGCCACAGGAATAATAGTGGGCTCGCCGGCTGGAATTAGCCTGCGTCCTGCAAAGAAGGAATGGTCACACCGAGACAGCTTTTCCTCGTTCGCCAAATAGCTGTAGCACTCATACCACCAATTTGCGTCCTTCGCCCTCTTTGAAGCTACTTCGATAAAATCCAGAATTGACTTGGACTCAAGCACGTCTACCTGGGCCAGGCTCAAAAATGCCCGCGCCCTTCTCCCATCTTCGGCAGGTGCCAAAAAGGCTTTCTTAGTTTTCATTACCTCACCGAGGCTCGATCCGAAGTGCGTCTCCCAGAATCCTTCAACATCTATTGTTGGTGGCAGGAGCACTTCGTCTCTTTTCAGCAGCCCTGCGTTAGTGGGGATAAAGGGCTCTTGGCGTCCTTGAAGTGCCTTTGCGAAGAACTGCCGGAAGGATGAGCCCAACTCAGAAACGGGGGATTCTGAAGAAGAAAGAACCTCAAATACTGAACTTGCCTGGTATCGCCTAAGCAAGGTGGTTAAGAATTCGTTCGCTGCTGCTTTCGCTGCACACTTGAGAAGCCATTCGTTATACCCGCTCTTCATTAGGCGTGTTCGATCAGGCTTTACATAGAAATCACCATGAACAACAAAGCCCATCCCTGTTGGCTCCTCGGTGGGGAAATAGACATGGAAGCAAGAATCGCCGTCATAGACCGGTCGCTCATTTTCAAGGTGGGCCAACAATGATAAGCGAGCCTGACCCATCGCTCTAATAGCCTTTGGTGTATCTGGCAGGTTACGTATTGTAGGGGGGATGTCTTGCACATAACTCATGCGGAAGTAAGATTGACTACGACTTTCCCCATTCGATTTCATTAAAACAGTTACCTCGCCTACTTTCTGCTCTGAGGTTTGGGGCGGCATTTGGACAGAGGCTACACAAGAAAGTCTGTCATAGATTTTTACATCTGCTACAGAGGCTAGGAATGGGAGTAGGACGCTAACTTCATCCTCAAGAAATTTGAGAAGGCGCTCTTTGCCATACTCATCAGCTACGATGGGCAAAGGACTCAATTCTGAGAGAACTGCCGGGCTAATGTCAGGGTCTCTAGCAGGGAACCAGAACATCGTTGTGAACTGGTCTCCATAGACGCCACGAATGAGCGCATCAAGGATATCCCAAGCTGCTCCGAGGGATTGCTTCGTGGCCAGGGCAGGAATCGCCATAACAGGGCAACACGACTGTCCCCGCTTTGTCCAGCCGTTATAGATCTGCTGAAGCTCAGGATCACGCCGTAACGTCTCTTGGATATGTCCATTATTCAATGCCCAAGCAAACCTGACAGCAAAGAAATCTTTGGCATCGGCCTTGATAAGATAAGGAGCAGGCGTTAAATCTAACACAGAGCGAAACCCCAACCCCTTATGACCTATACATTCACTCGGTTCCTTATCGCTCCACCCTTCAGCTAGGTTCCAGAAATTCTCAACGGTAAACCAGTCCCCATTGTGTACGAAGGCCAAGCCTTCAGGGGACAAAACAAATAACGCCTTCGCCGCATGAACATCATCAGCATTCTGCAAAAGCTCATAGGGCGCACGATCACGGTACAGTTCGCGCAAGTCGCGCTCTCGACCTGCTTGCAGTCGGAGGATTCTCAGACCGTCTAGGTTAAACTGTGGGCGCAACCTTTCATCTCTAAGTCTTTCAAAAGACGGCCGTTCCAGCAGTTGAATCCTGTTAAGCTGACTTTGTGAAATCCTGACCAATTCATTCCCCCAAGAGAATCTTTAAGAGCGGCATTCCTAGCTAAAATGCCATGAGGGATCCAACTTCCCCACACTACCTATCTTACACTGTCTACCTTTCGCAAGCAAGAAACAAAGCAGACTGTCCTGCCTAACCAACAAAACGCCCTTTTGTTGCGCTTGTCAACGTTCTCTCGTATAGTACTTTGCGGCTGAAAGACAATGCGTGAGGATATGGTTTGGGCAAGGCTTAGGGATTGCCTGTGCTATCCAGAAGAGCCTGACACATAGCCAATGATGGATGGTACCTAATTAATACGGATATCAGCTACGTACTTGTCCCCATCTCAATGTTCTTAATTAAAGGGGCGAAGACTTCCCGGAAGTTGATCATCATGGGAGCACCCCAACCGATCAATTCCTCAAGCTTTCTCTCATCGTCATCAATCGAACCGTCGATTGCCGCGTAGATTCTACTGAGCCGACTGTCGCGTAAGTAGTCCCAATGCAATGGCTGTCCAATATTCTCTTCGATAGTGGGTTTGTTCTCCTCTAGCTTTCCGAGAGCGAACTCGTTGTCTTCCTTCACCCCAGTGTCAATGTAGATCTCAATTCTGAATTTTGCATCTATCGTGAAAGATGCCACCAATGAAAAACCGGTTCTACCGGTACCCAGTGCCCACCAGCTCTGGGGAAGTCCTCTGGCCCTAGTAAAGTTAGGCTGCAACTCCAATACCCTTTCCCTTAGCCTATCGAAGAAGTCTTGGTATCGCCTATTGCGAGGAGTGATTTGATCCACTGGAGTGATTTCCCTCCGCTTTCCGGGAGGAGGGCCAGCTACGAGTCTAAAGTGAGGAGCAGGCTGAGAGTCGTCAATCCTGAAAACCTCCAGGTCGATGGCATAGAATGACATTTCGGGGGGAGAGATCTTGTTGAGCCATTCAACCCCCGCGCGGTGGGCAAGCTGAATCTCGTTTGCTATCCATATCACAATTCCAGCCTCTCTATTAGCAGCATAGGTTATCAGCTTGCCCAGATGGTCATGATCAGATTTGCCGAATTGATTCTCAATGACCACAGGTCTCTGGGAGACTCTGTCTATGCCAGATAAATCGAGCTTAAAACTTTCCACAGGGCCTTCAAGTTCCTCAACCTCTATGCGGATATTGAGGGTGTCATTTAGACGAGATATATTTTCGGCTAGCCATGGTGAGAAGTCTTCCGTTTCACTTGGCCATATTTTGCGTATAGCCACCTCGTCTAGCTTCCGCAAATCTCCAATGCCCATGAATCACCTCCATATTGCCTTTAGAATGGACCTCCAACAGAGGTATATAAACCCTACAACCTAAGCAAAAAACCCGGTAGAAGCTATCAGAGTCAATTATGCCCAGTTGTCATGCAACTCCACAAGGACTTCTTTTAGGGCTATTCTACACTCAATAAAACGCTATTTTGTTAGATTCTTCTTTTTGATGCCAGAACGAGCTGGAGGTTCAGGGCATGTCCTGGGCAATAATCTCCGCTAATGCCAGATCCTGAGGTGTAGTGACCTTTATATTATTGTGAGCGCCCATATAAAGCCTCACTTTGTATCCTAAACGCTCCACTGCCGCAGCATCATCGGTGACCCCTGCGGTGAGTTCTTTGTATGCTTTAGCGATTATATCGAAAGGGTGCTAATCTGCTCCTTAGGCTCGAGCGATAAAACCCCTCGTCGGCTTAAGCTCTCCAGATACAGGGTCGACTGCTAATCCTAGGGCTTCCAAGGTAAATACTCCAATTATAGGCTCTATTACGTCGAGAACTCTTACATGCAATATGTCGCCTCGACCATTCATCTCAACATAGGCGAGAGAATTGCTTGCATCGACCTCTCTACCATCAGCTAGCATAATTTTGC
>JAUVWD010000021.1 GCA_030604285.1 Chloroflexota bacterium | reverse complement strand
GTGACATTTGGGAGAGAGCACCAGCAACCTAGAGTTCGTAGGGACTACTGAGGAATCATTATTGCCTGCGGCCCTGCTGGCATCACTGCTGGGCTTGAGACTTCAGCCATGGAAGCCACAGCTCTGCAGGTGAACAACAAGCTAGTCAGCACTAATGAAGGTGATGTTAGAGCTGAAGAGGTGATTATTGCTCTGGGGCGCGATTCTGCAAGCTACACGGGCCTAGGGAAGAGAAGTTCATAGGAAAGGCCGGTTCCTGTTTCGCTACTTACGACGCCACTTTCTCTGGTGGCGAAGCTGTATCTGTGGTAGGGGGTGGAGAAACTGCCCTCAGGGATGTTCTTTGTCTGACAGAATCTGCTTCTTCCGTCGAGGTCATCCATTGTTGCAATTAGATTAGGGCTAGCAAGGTGCTTCTAGAAAGAGCTGTGATTGAAGCTGAGGTGAAGTTCACCTAGGATACCGAAATGATTGGAACTGAGGATAAGAAAGCGGTTAGGCGACCTAGACTGGAGGGGAGAAATGATGATAAAATGTCTACACTAGAAGGATCCCGTGTTTTCGTTGCCATTGGCTTAGAGGCGGATACCAGGTATCCAGAGGGGGATTTCGCCTTTAGGTGAGGCAGCTCAGTTGATCAGCAACGAACGAGTGGAACCTGAAATAGCTTTAGGAATGGCTGCTGTGGATCTAAGCCCCAATTCATTTAGGCGAGGGGCAAGTGTTGCTGGCGACGGCGCCACTCCTCGTTTATTGGTGGAGGGATTTCTATCGTAATTACATGAAAGTCATTTTTATACGGGATATCACGGGTAAAGGAAGGAAGGGGGAAATAAGGGAAGTGGCTGAAGGGTATGCCAGGAATTTCCTTTTACCTCGTGGCTTGGCTTTGTTGGCAACCCCTGCTGTTATAAAGCAAGCGGAAACGTTGATCCGAAAGGAAAGCCAGCGCCAAGATGTTGAGCAGAGCGAGCTTCAGAAGTTAGCCCAGGAAATTGAGGGCAGAGAAGTTCACTTTCAAGCTAGAATAGGCGCCGGAGGGCGTTTATTTGGCTCCATCACTGCTGCCGATATAGCTAGGGAATTAAGCCAAGCTATAGGCTCTCCTGTCGATAAGAGGAAGGTAGAAATAGACAAAGCACTGCGCCAGGAAGGCAGTTATGAAGTTACTATCAGGTTAGGTAAGGGCTTGGTTCCCAAGATAAAAGTGGTCATTGAGTGAGGGGGCGTTAGACGTGGCACAAGAAAAATTGCCGCCACACGACATCGAAGCGGAGGAGGCAGTAATTGGCTCTTTGCTTATCGATCCTGATGCTATATTGGAAGTTGCTACTTTCCTCAAACGCGAGGACTTCTTTGAGGAAACAAATCAGTTGATTTATCAGGCTTGTTTCTCCCTGTATCAGCGGAACGAAGTTATAAACCGGATCAGCGTAGCTCATGAATTAGTGCGGCAAAATAGCCTGGAGCAAATTGGTGGCGCTGCCTATTTAAGCCATCTAATATCCACTGTACCTACATCTCTTCATGTTCAGCATTATGCTCGAATAGTGTCAAGGGCTGCGGTGATGCGGAGGTTAATTGGTGCTGCGGGGCAGATTGCTGCTATTGGCTATGAGGCAGGGCCAGATATTGATGCTAGCCTCAATAAAGCCGAGGATATCCTTTTCCAAGTGCGAATGAGGCAAAGCCCTCGGGATTTCGTTCCTCTTCGTGAAGTTCTAAGTCAGTACTTCGAGGAGGCAGGACAACCCCCCATGACACCACGGGGGAAGCAGGTGTCTCACGTTCTTACGGGGTTTACCGCTTTAGATGATTTCTTGGGAGGTTTGCAGAGGCCTGATTTGACTGTTTTGGCTGCTAGGCCCAGTTTTGGTAAGTCGAGCTTGGCTCTAAATATCGCTAGAAGTGCTGCCCTCAATCAAAAGGCTTGCGTTGCCATATTCAGTTTAGAGATGTCCCGAGAGGCGGTGGCACAGCGCCTTTTGGCTAGCGAGTCAGGAGTGAACTCTAGGCTTGTTCGTCTAGGACGATTTAATGAGCGAGATGAAGTAAGAATTATGGAAGCCAGCGGCGTTTTGTCTGAAGCGCCGATTTACATAGATGATTCACCCCAACTTCGAATCTTGGATATAAGAAGCAAGGCAAGGCGTCTTCACTTCGAGCGTGGCCTCGACTTAATAATCATTGATTATCTACAGCTAGTACAGGGTGATGGGAGGAACGAAACCAGGGTCCAAGAGATGAGCAACATAACTCGTTCGCTAAAGATGTTAGCCAGGGAACTGGATGTGCCTATGCTGGCTGTATCTCAACTCAGCCGAGGAGTGGAGTCGAGACCCTCTCATCTGCCTCAACTCGCTGACCTACGCGAAAGTGGCAGTATTGAGCAAGATGCTGATGTTGTTCTTTTTATCTACAGAGACGACATGTATTACACTCCGGAGGAATGGAGTAGGCTGCACGATATAGAGAGTCAACCTTATCCACGTGCAATTGCAGATATCATCATAGCCAAGCACCGCAATGGTCCTTTAGGGCAGGTTAAGCTAAGATTCTTAAGCAAGATTGCCAGATTTGATAATTTGGAGACTGAGCTAGTTTCCACTCCTGAGGAATAGAACATGACAAATAGGCGTCTCTCCGGTTTCCGGGAGCCCGATGTCTTCCTTACCCATATTGTGTCTCAAATCCAAGATGTAGCCGAACTTAAAGTACTGGTATCTGTATTCTGCTTACTCTATCATAAGGAAGGATATCCTCGCTTCGTCACTTATGGTGAATTGCTGTCCAACAGCCCTTTGGTGACAGAGATGGGTGAAGAAGCACTGCGTCGCGCATTGGACTCGGCTGTGGATCATGGAGCGATTGTGCACTTCACTTTGGATTTAGATGGAAGTCTGCAAGCTGCTTACTTTGCCAACACTGAATCTGACAAGGAAGCCATCAGGAGAGCTGGGCTGGGGAAACTTCCCGTTGGGGAGCAGGTGCCTAGGAAAGGAGCGAGGTCTCCCAACATCTTTTCTCTTTACGAAGAGAATATAGGAATGCTTACACCGATGATTGCTGAAGAACTCCGAGAAGCTGAAAAGCTTTATCCCAGTCAATGGATCCAAGACGCATTTAGAGAAGCTGTTGCCTTAAATAAGCGTAATTGGAGATATATTGCCCGTATCCTTGAACGCTGGGCTATCGAAGGCAAAGATAGTGGAAAGAATAGACCGAGTGATAAAAAGGGTGGTCCCAACAAATACATCAAGGGCAAGTATGGCCACCTGGTCAAAAGATAGTCAGGACGAGGAGCAAGCTTGCTCTATTTGCAAGGGAGCTGGTTTTGTTCATCCTCTTCTATCTTCAGGGCAACCTGATTTCAGTAAGGTAGTGCCCTGTCATTGTGTTACAAGACGCCTAAGAAAAGAAAAGTTAGGGTACCTCGAGAAATACAGCAACATTGGTCCCCTATCCCAGCTTACCTTTGATAATCTATCTCCAAAGGGGAAGAAGAGAGACGCCGCCTTGCAAGCGCGTTTTGGCCATGTTTATGATGCGGCTAAGACTTTTGCTGATAAACCTGAAGGATGGCTGGTCTTTTTTGGGTCCAGCGGCTGTGGGAAAACTCATTTAACCTGTGCTATTGTTAATCACCGCTTGAGCTTGGGACAGCCCGCGTTTTATATAGGAGTTGCCGATCTTTTGGACCATCTCCGCTCTGCTTTTAGCCCCACAAACGACATTACCTATGATGAACTCTTTGAGCAGGTAAAGAATACACCTTTGCTGGTACTAGACGATCTTCAGGTGGAAGGCCCTAGCTCCTGGGCGAAAGAGAAACTTGAACAGCTTCTAAATCACCGTTTCAATGCTAGACTAGCCACTGTGATTACTACCGATGTACCACTAGAGAGATTTGGTGATCGCTTACGGAGCCGCTTCAGTGAATCTGATTTTTGCCAAGTACACGTAATAGAGGAAGGCTTACCGCCTGCCTTGGAAGGCTTAGATGGTCTACAACTGGAGCTACTACGGAGCATGACCTTCGACAATTTTGATCATAAACGGCTAAACCTGTCACTGGAGCAACGTCAGAACCTAAAACAAGCCTGCCACTTGGCTATTGATTTCGCTCATTCCCCTGACGGCTGGCTAATATTTCAGGGGGTTAATGGTTGTGGCAAGACTCACTTAGCAGCGGCTATTGCCAACTATCTGTCGGAACAAGGCAAGCCGGTTTTCTTTGTAGTTGTTCCTGACTTGCTTGACCATTTGCGATCCAGCTTCAGCCCTGATAGCAAGATTTCCTACGACGAGTGTCTGGAAAAGACAAAGAAGAGCCCGGTTCTGATACTTGATGATTTTGGTGAGCAATCAGCCACTCCTTGGGCACAGGAGAAACTCTACCAGCTCATTAACTACCGCTATAATGCCCGACTACCCACGGTAATTACCACAAGTTTCTCCTTAGATGAAATCGAGACTCGTATTAGCTCGCGGATGGTAGACCCAAGATTAAGCTTGGTATTCAACATCATTGCTCCTGACTATCGTGGCGATGTGAAATCCACTCGGCGGGACAAACGCTACTGATAGATGTTAGCTAACATTGCATTGATTGTAGGGGGGTACCTTTTTGGCTCTCTTCCCTTTGCAGCTACCCTAGCCCGAAGAAGCGGTGCAGATTTGTCTGGCGAAACAGACATGCACATTGCTTTGTGGCACAAAGTAAGCAAAGTGCAAGCTGCACTTGCGACTTTCGCTGATATTGTTAAGGGGTGCATTCCTCTGCTTATTGGTTTTGGCTTTGATCTCTCGACTGCCGTTGTTACGTTTTCTGGAGTAGCTGCTGTGGCAGGGCAAATGTGGCCTCCTTTTCGAAATTGGCCTGGGGAGAAAGGAAATACTACCGGTGCAGGCGTAATAATTACCGTAGCTCTGATATACCATGCATACCTTATTCTACTTTCTCTCATACCCTTCGCCATAGGCGCTGCCTTGAGGTATTATAGCCTTGCATCTGGACAAGAGAGGTTCCATAAGCCTACTCACCCCTTGGCTTTGGCTCTACCGATAGGCATGTTTGTGGGGTTTGCTGTGGCTCCTATAGCTTCTTGGTGCTCTGGACAGCCAGAGAGCATAACTCTAGGGCTGCTTGCCTTATTCATTATTATTGTAGTGCGGCGGGTAACTTGGAATCTCAAGGGTGATGTTGAGGGAGGTGGTAACGTTGTAAGGATACTGGCCAACCGTTTTCTTTTTGACCAGCCATCTATAGATGGAGGGGCGAAATAGCTATTGCCTGTTTCTGAGTCGCCGGAAAATAAAGTATCCCAGAGTAGCAGCCACCGCAACTGTTATTGTCATCCAAATAAGAACTACAGCAGGCTGAGTCTCAGGGTTAAGAGAACTTGATACCTTGCCACCCAAAGCCCCGAAGGCCAGGAAAATCGCTTCCCAAGCCAGCACCTGTATAGCCACAGCAGCAAGAAGCTTCTTATAGGGAATCCCTGACACGCCACAGACAATAGTGCTAACCACAGTAAACCCCGGCACAAACCGCGCGGTAATTATGGTAGGCACGGCAAACGACTCCAGCTTTTGCCTCACCCGATGAAGGCGTTCCCTGGTAATCCGAATACGCCTGCCAAATTTGTCTATACCCCTGTCTCCCAGAGCGGATGAAAGCCAGTAAGCAGATGTAGAGCCACATAAACGCCCTGCATACGCTATGGCCAGGAACGGTATGGAAGCAACGATAAATGCACCCTGAGCAATTTGAAAGCCAGTGAAGACTAATAGACTTTCCAGGATGGGGCACGTTCCCGGCAGCCCCATTTCGCCAAGCAGCGCCACCAAAAAGATGATGGCAAGCCACAACAGACTGCCTGTTGTGGCTATAACGAGAAATTGCCATATGTTATCCCACATAGCTAGCTTCAATTATATCTTGAATCCTGGCTCTCGACTAGGCTATGATAGCCTGAATTGGTGAGAATAAGTGAAGAAGATAGTCCTTATTAATATCACCGGCGGGCCGATAATCGAAGAAGGTGGTCTTGGTTTCACCGAAGGTGGACTAGTACATGCGCTATTCGCTTTAGCGAACTTGGCTTCCGAGTACGACATTAAGATCATATGCCCTAACCTTCCGGGAAATAAGCAGAAGCGGATAATCAATTACAGAGGAGTGACAATTATATGCTTGGATAGCTCCAGGTGGATAAGGTGGATGGGTACGGGCAGCCTATCTTTCATTAAGGAAGCCTATAAGTCTATAAGGGAGGAAAAGCCCGATATCCTAATAGCCAATGGCGTCCTAGTGTCGTTTCTCCTCAGATTTGTTCCTGAAGGCGCTTTCAAATTGGGAATCATCCATCATTTGTATCACGCATGGACTGCAAACGGCTCGTCCAAACATATAGTCCGTGGGGTTGGAGCACTTGAGAGATTAGTACTTCGTCTGACTAAACTAGACAGAATTGGCGTGGTTAACCCCATGACAAGAAACATTCTAGTAAAAAGAGGTTTTTCCCACGACAGTATTGTAGTTGTAGGCAATGGTGTTAGTATCGATGATTATTCCTTCTCTGAAAACAAGGGGCCTCACAGTCTAATCTATATTGGTAGACTTACCGAACTTAAAAGGGTGAGTTCGCTTATTGAAATTGTCTCCATCATAAAGAAGGAGATTCCAGACATAATATTGCACATTGTTGGCGATGGGCCCAAACGTGGAGAGGTGAACAGAAAAATCGAAGCATTGGGTGTATCAGATAATGTTGCAATGCATGGCTATGTATCTGAGGAAGAGAAAATCGGGCTGTTGGCAAGCTCCGCTATATATCTGTCTAACTCCTGCTTCGAAGGGTTTGGAATTCCTCTGGTCGAAGCCATGGCTACCGGAACTGTGCCTGTAGTCAGCGACCTCGATGCCCACAGGTTTATTGTTCAAGGCGAGGATGTCGGCTATCTGGTCAACTGCCATGAAGACATGGCAACCAGGGTTATTGATTTGTTAACTAATGAAACTAGACGCCTACAGTTGGCGCGAAATGGCCGCAAGCTTGTGGAGGAAAAATGGACTTGGGCAAGAGTGGGCGAAAAGTATAGAGAGCTTATCCAGGCGCGGTAGATTCCTATTTTTACCCGTATTCTCGACAAATCAATTTCTATGGGCTAGCCTCAGCCTGGTTGTCCATTGTTCATCCAGGCTTTCAATGATAAGTGCGCAGTCCTTGATAAAGGATGGGCGCTAGTCTTTGGAGATCCTGACTTAGGGGATTGTTGTAGGAGTTATCCAGGTCAAATGATAGTGGGGTGATAGAAATTCTGTTTTGCCGCAGTGCCCATATATCACTGCCGGGATGTTCACTGCCGGATCCTGTGTCGCGCGTAATCCGGTAATGGGCCTCTTGAACCTGCTGAACAGTATCAGAATATCCTTGCTTACTCAGCTTGGTAATTTCTATCCCTCCAATTTTCTCTAGAGGGAGATTAGGTAAGTTCACATTTAGCAGGATGCCCCTTGGTAGAATTCCCTCCTGAGCTTTCTCAGCTAGCAAAGCTGCTATCCTAGCCGCAGCCTCGAAGCTTAGATCCTCATAGCCATTCACTGAGATAGCCAGGGACGAAATGCCGTGTAAGTAGCCTTGCATAGCAGCTCCCACAGTGCCAGAGACGAAGATGTCGTAACCTAGGTTAGGCCCTCGGTTGATGCCTGATATCACCAAATCCACCTTGTCTGGAAATAGGAACCTAACTGCAATGATAATGCAGTCGGCGGGTGTGCCTTCTGCTGAATAGGCGTCTACTCCTCTTAGCGGCGAATTCACCTTGGTTATTTTGATAGGGTGACGCAAGGTGATACAGGATCCTACACCACTTTGCTCCTCGCGGGGAGCTACTATTGTCACACGCCCAGCCTTCTGAAGCGCCCTAGCTACCGCCCAAATGCCTGGAGCATCAATGCCATCGTCGTTAGTAAGCAATATTTCCATTTCTAGACATTGTGCTTCTAGCGCCGAGCTATGTCAAGGAGTCAGCTACAGTATAATGGTCTATGGGAGCATGTTGTTTCCGCTAGGATAGCTAACACATCATTAGGCGACATTGACATTAGAGGCCCTTCCTGCTAGAGTTTCCGCTGCTGAGGCCCTGTGGTGTAGCGGTTTAACATGCCACCCTGTCACGGTGGAGATCAGGGGTTCGAATCCCCTCAGGGTCGCTTGCTCTTATTAACCTTCTCTGGTCAATTCGGCGATGCCCACTTCCTCCCAAAGGAGAGCATTATGAGAGTTCAACGTCGTCTCCGAAATAGTGGGACGAGCCACATCAGTGCGATCACGCCGAAGAAGGGGGATATGCGAATTGCAGTGCCGCCGCCTCCTTTGGTAACGGTGGCAGGGATCTTGTCAGGTGGCTCCACCGCAGTCATAGCTTCATCTTCCACTTCGTAGGCGCCTATCT
>JAUVWD010000076.1 GCA_030604285.1 Chloroflexota bacterium | reverse complement strand
GCCAGTGAAGATAACGAATCCGGGGGTCTACTGGATCGAGTTTATTCTAAATGACAAGGTTAAAAGTAGAATACCGTTTCAAGTCTTATATGAACGTCAGCAATTACGAGTTTGAGCCGGAGGACGCCAATAGGGCTACCCTAAATGGGAATTGGAGTGGGCAACTTGCTAAAGTCTGGCGGGGAGGAAGAGCTTGTAGGAACAACTCCCCCAGGTTGGCGAGGCGGGGCCACGATCTCCGTCTTGCTACTAAGTGGCGTGCTGAATGGTCTCGCCAAATCAAGAGCGCCTTGGGCAGCCATGTAAACCTCGATAATATCTCGGTTGCCTTCGCCGAACTCGTGGAGATAAAGCTGTATTCTAGAAAGCAATCTCTTCCGCTCGGTCAGGCTAACGTCTTGGCGCAATTGAAAGGGTTCATCGCTCAGTTGTTGCTCAAATTCGCTAATCCCCAGACGGTCACTGAGCAAAGCTTCCAGCAATTCCACCGTCTTGCCAATAACCATATCATACCTCACAGATGCATTTGTTGCTTATGAAGTCGCTCGTAAGCATCAATTTCTAAGCATATTTATTATACACTGTCCATGACAAAAAAGAAAAGACTGCCCAAAGACCAGTTGAAGAAACTGCTCATAGATAACTCGATTCTGCGTGGCATCGAGCAAGGGCGTTACACAAAGGTTATCGAGGACGATAGTCCTGCGCGCCGTATCCCAAAAGGCAGAAGCCTTATCATTTCCTATTATCAAGGTAGCCAATACATTTGCACCAAGCATGAGCTGAGAACAAAGAGAGGCGATACAGTACATCAGGATGTGGAGGCGGTTTTTATCAGTGGTACACGCTATGAGAGACTTGGACCATAGGGTGTTATCTTGGAGGCTTGGAGGGCAAGCAATGGCAAACGGGGCTAAGGTTAGGACTTTTGACTGAAAGCAGTGCCTTTCTGTGGCTACGACTTCGATAGGGAACAGGGTCTTCCATAATAACAAAAGTAATTGTGAAATACCTGGTACTTCCTTGCTCAAACCCCAAATCGCCCGATTCATCCAGGTAAACATACGTTGTTTTTTCGAGGGCAGAATTACTCATTTCATAACCTCCTGCCAGAGTTGGTGGAGAAGGCGCTGGCGAAGCCTAGAATCAAGGATGGAGCCAAGGTAATCCTCAAAGATTTCGTCTGTTCTTTGCTTTAAGTTCTCTAATTCGGGGACAATCTCCCTCAGGCAATCTTCATCTTTGGGTATCTTGACCCCGTCCAACTTAGCCTCTACCCAAGCCCTGAAACAGCTAATCTATCAGGGTGCCTCTTACCACACGCAGTTACATTTAATCTCTCTATAATCGATCCCTAGCTTCGCCCACATTGCCAGTGTTTCCTTGCAAAGGGCAACTTCCTTGTAATTGTAGCCTTGTTCTAGCAGGTCAATGATTGTGGCATATATTTCGTAGCGGGTATCAAATTCCACCTTTTTCCCCCAGTTTGAGCTTTCCTTTAGATACTCTTGCCAGCTCTTGTCTGTGGCTCCGTTGATTGTGCTTTGCAATCCCCGCAGTGACCCCAAGGTAACTCGCGCCGGGACAAAACTTGTGAAAAGCTCGTCAACAAGATTTGTATAGCGTGTCTTCCAATCTAAGACCGGCACTATAGGGTCAATCCTTATCCTCACTTCATAGCCACCAAAACAAACAATACAGCCTGCTACTATCAGTCTTTCAACAGAAGGAGCACCTCTTTCCCATCTTCTGGCTACCTCGTCTGCATTAAGACTAAAGCTAATGATAGCTTGATTGTGTGGATTAATCTCCAATAGATTCTTAATGTTGTCTGATTTGGTTACAAACAGCAATTTATGCTTATCTTGTTCTTCGAATATAGGAATAATAAACTTGGAGAAGGGCTTACATGCACTTTCCCACATTAGAGAATCAGCTATCTCTCCTGTATTAAGGATTTCAGGCGTCGTTACTTCACTAAGAAATCCTCTGGTGTGCAATTCTATTTTTACGTAATCCTTAATCACCGGTTTTGTGCCCTCGGGTCGAAATCTGAAGGTACCTTTGAGGTAACACCAAGCACAGTTGAAAGGACAGCCATAAGCCCATTTCAATTCAAGGAAGTGGGGACATATAACATTTGCTGGCTTGATAGGGGAAGGCGTTTTATCAAATCTCTTGATAATTGAGCCATCTCCAACTTGGCGGACGAGTAAAGCTTTAGAGCCATCCAGTAACGAATATTCTATTAGTGCAACCTTCGGATATGACATTTTCCTTCCTTTCCCAAATTCGCATATCAATGTGCAAAAGTAACTATGCAACCATTGGGGTATGTACCTTTGGGGCGCTTTTTGCCACCAGGCCGCTCTACTTCGGTAATCTTGGGTGGCTCTGCCTCATTTTCAAGCATCCTTAAAGCCCTAGTTAGATGACGCTCTATACAGATGGAGTGCCATGCCAGATCATTCTGTTTTAGCGTCTGCCTTGGAATACTTTGCCCACGATGAGATTGATAAATCTGGCTTGCCAGTTCTTTTGAATATTCCTCATCATAAAGCTCTTTGTCAAATAGGTGTGGTTGCTGCGGATCACTTAAATCGAAATATTGGAAATCTCCAGTAGGCGCGGCTTTCCACATAGCTCGCTTCATTGCTAACATGCCTTCCCAGTGGGCAGTAGCAAAGAAAAGATAGTATTGAGTCTGATTTTGTTTGTTCACCATGCGAAAGGGACGGCCTTTCCATCCGAGGCTTTCCAACGCTGTCTGATAAGTTTCCATCAGGTAGCTTTCTTTCCGGTCAGGGGTGGGCATCCGCGTAGCTGGACGCCAACTACCACTCCCATAAAGCTCATCTAAATGCTTATGCTTGTGAGGATCTTGCAAAAACCATTCATTAAGAGATTGATAATTGAACGTGATCAAGACCTCAGATTTCGGTTGTTGGGCAAGGCGGCTGATTAGGCGCATAGGGAAACCAGTGGGACCAAATGGGTCGATGAATACAAATGAGGGGGCTAATTGTTTGTTTTGCCTCTCGATCTTACTCAGCGCATCGTCAAAAACTTCTTCGAAGCTAGCACACTCTACGTGTATTCTAAAATTGTCAGGCAGTTGCAGGGTGGCAATCTTGTGCTTTAAGTTTTGACATCTTGCTTCGTCTTTCTCAATAAAGAGGAATACCAAATCCATGCCTTTTCGTGTAAGCTTATGTTGAAGTGCATGGTCTCGTGCTACTTTAAGGGCGATAATGGGAGAGCCATCCTCCCCATCCTCATATTCTCCTGGCCCAGCAAAACCATCGACGTAAAGCAACCTCTGGTACACCGATGCTAAGATAGGAAACCAAGCTCCAAGGTAATGCCTTAGTATTTCATGTTTAGCTTTGGTATGCGGTGGGATTTCCCAAATTGTGCTGAGTTCCTTATTCATTTCATCACTTCTGGCCAGAGTTGGTGGAGGAGGCGCTGGCGAAGCCTAGGGTCGAGGATCTATCGCTATATGTAAATTTCGTTCCTCCCATCATGAAGTTACGATTTGTTTCACTATCTCATCTATTTGGATAAGCTCCTCTTTTAGTTGGGCTTTTATTAGTTTGCGGGTGTGGCCGATGCTGCGGGATTTTGTTAGTTGCGGGAGCAGTTGCTCTACCTTCTGAGTGCAGTGCTCGCCTAGGCGGAAGAGTGCCTGGTGATTTTTGTCGGACGGATTATATTGTGGGATAGGAATTTCTAAAACCTTTTTGCAAATGTGCCTGGGTCCCCACAAGCCACGGCTCTGCATCGGCTTCAGGAGTTCATCTACGGTCGGGGAATTGAGAATAGTAGCCAAATAATAAGCCTCCTCTTTATTATCAGTATCATAAGAATAAGTTACATAATCAACTACAAACCCTTGTGCTTCAATGCTTTGCCCTTCTACATCGAAGCTGATGGGTTTATTCTCTACCACACAGGAGCAGAGGTAGGTAGCCGAAGCGGGATAGAGGACTTTATATTTTGCTCTCCCTTGACCTGATAACTTTCTTCTATAATCAAGCCACTCTTGGACATCCATTCTTACAGCTTTTTCTCCTCTTCTCTTTTGCCACTCAGCTTGAGCCTCCTCCAACCAGTTCGCCAGGTTTAGAAAGCCCTGGCTGCGGGCTTCAGCAGCATTTAAAACCTTGAAGTGCTTACCTGAAGGGACAATGGGCAGAACCACCAGTCTGAAATCCAGGTAACCAAAGGGAACAATATCGGTGGATAACAAGGTAGCATAGAGGAAATCACTCTCGATGTTTCCTTCAAGTCTTAAGCCCCTATAAGCTGGTTTTGCTTCCTTTTGGGCTCTTTCCGCTGTCTGAACATAGGGTGAGGAGAAGTCAAAGCCAAGTAAGGGATGGGACTTTATTTCTACAAGCCAGAAAGCTGCCGGCTTGATGGCCGCACCTTCCTTAAAGTATGGTTGGTAAAAGCTTCTCACGGCCAAGGCAGGTTTTCCCCCAGAGGTGATTAGAAAGCTTCGCTTTCCCATCTGAGTGACAAAGAGCTC
>JAUVWD010000041.1 GCA_030604285.1 Chloroflexota bacterium | reverse complement strand
TTCATGTTTGCCCTCATCGTCTAGTGGACCAGTACCTCAGCCTTTCAAGCTGAGGACAGGGATTCGACTTCCCTTGAGGGCACTGAACACTTGCTTAACACTTCCTCTACTTGCCTCCCAACGTATCTGGCTATTGCCGGAGCGCTCGTCAATCCAGGAGACTCTATGCCGATTAGATTAATGAACTCGGGTAAACCTCTATCGTACTCGTGACTTATCACAAAATCCCTAAAATCCTCTCCCCCCGCATCAAGTTTTGCTCTTATACCTACCATCTCGGGCTCCAAATCATCATATTCTATGAATGGTAGAAATCTTGCGGCCAAGTCGTAAAATGCTCTCTTTTGGGAGTCATCAAGTTTATAGTCTATTCTATCGACATAAGAAGCATTGGGGCCGAGACGCATTCTTCCCCCAAGATCCAAATTAACATGAATGCCAAGGCCTGGTTCGCCAGCCCTCGGCACCGGGTATATTAGCCTGCTAACTAGCTTGCTCTTGCCATGGCCCACGCTGAAATATTCTCCCCGGCAATAATGCAACTTGTAGCCAGCTTCGGCTAAATCTATCCCTACCATCCCGGCAACCTCATCGCTGTGGAGGCCGGCGCAATTTATCAGCACCTTGGTCGCGAAGCAAAAATAGCCATCACGGTCTTCTACGCTGACTTTGCATCCACCTGGCATTCTGTCTATACCAATGACCTTTGTTCTACAAGCTACGTGAGCACCGTTATCCCTAGCCTTTCCCACAAAGTAACTCATTAGAGTCCACGAATCTATGATGCCCGTTGAGGGCGAAAAGATAGCGGCAATTGCTCTTACATTTGGCTCTAGCTTTCTCAACTCTTGCCGGGAAAGCATCCTCAAACCCTCAACACCATTGCTTTTGCCTCTCTCCCACAACTTTTCTAATTCATTGACCTCTGTATCATCGGTTGCTACTATGATTTTGCTTATTCTTCTGTGCCCTATCGCATGTTTCTGGCAGAGTTCGTAAAGAAGAGCATTGCCTTCCACACATGTTTTTGCTTTCAAGGAATCTTTGGGATAGTAAATACCGGAGTGAATAACCTCGCTATTGCGGCTGCTTGCTTCCCGCCCAAACGTCTCATTCTTTTCCAAGACGTAAACCTCTCTGCCCTCCCTTGCTACTTGCGAGGCTATTGCCAACCCAATCACACCGGCACCGACGATAGTGATATCTACTTGGTCTGACATAGCACGGTTAGCTCAGCTATTTCTGCCAGGCGCCTTCGCCAATGAGCGGCACGAAATAGCAGCCTCCTAACCTCTCTACCTTGTTTCCCTTGCGACGTTTGGTGACTTTGGTTAGTTCTTGTTCCCAGTGGGAGCCGACAGGGATTACTAGTCGACCACCCCAGGATAGCTGATCCAAAAGGACTTGAGGAACAGAAGGAGCACCCGCAGAAACTATAATAGCATTGTAAGGAGCTTCTTCCGGCCAACCCAAAGTCTTACCAGCAATGTGAACTTCAATGTTAGAATAACCAAGCTTCCGTAGGGCTCGCTCAGCCGATTCCGCCAGTTCAGGTATGATTTCTACGGTAACCACGTGTTTCACTAAGTCAGCCAATATAGCTGCTTCATAACCACTTCCAGTGCCTAACTCCAACAGCTTTTCATCACCCTTGAGCTGTAGAGCTTGGATCATTAGCGCTACGATGAAGGGTTGAGAAATGGTTTGACCGAAACCAATGCTTAGCGGTCTATCTTCGTAAGCCGAGTAGTAGCAGTCTTGAGGCACAAACGCCTCGCGCGGCACACGGGCCATAGCTTCAAGTACCGACTTATCGCTAATCTCATGGCTAAGGTCTCTAATCAAGTTAGCGCGGGCTGCTTCTAGATCCACCACTGCTGATCACTCGAAAGATGTCAACCAAGGACAAACGATAGCACTATGAGAATCAGGAGTATCGAACCACCGATAATGGCAATGCGCCGCAGTTCGGGCAATATATACCAATAGCGCTCGATAGAGCTTCGAGCCTCAGAAGGTTTTGGGGTTGACGATTGATAGCTTGCAATTGCTGGCTCAGGCGTACGGTAATGCTCTCCCTTTGTTGCTCTTACCGGCCTGGCATGGCGTTTCGCTCTGCTACGACGTGATTTCTTGGACATTACCCCCACCAAGAATAATTTCCAGCCAACTTAAGAGTCAAACTTGTTTGTAAATCCTAGTACTCGAGATATATGCGTGACCTAAGAGCTGCTGCACCGATTGAAGGTCAGCACCAGTCTGTAGTTTATGCACAGCGAAGCTATGACGCAAGGCATTCGGCGTGATCTTGGCACCGAAACCAGCTTTGCGAGCATAGTTCCGGACAATCTGCCAGAATCCTTGCCGCGTAAGCCCCTTGCCACGCCGATTAAGAAATAACGTCTCTTCCCCCTCATCGTACAACAGATCAAATCTTCCGCCCTTAACAAAATCGGCGACCAATTGGGCTATATGGTGGTCGAAAGGAATCCGTCTTCCGGAACAGCACACACAAGAATGTTGGAAATCAACATCCTTCACATTCAATGAGACTAGCTCGCTTACACGTAAACCAGTGGCATAAAGCAATTCTAACATTACCCTGTCTCTTTTGGCTTCTGGAGTAGATAACTTTGCTGGCTCTGCCAACAAAAGTTGATATTCAGATGAAGACACAAGCTTCGGCGGACGCTTGTGGACTTGCGGAGAAATCAAGTTTTGTGTTGGATTCTCCCTCAACCTACCTGAATCAACCATAAATTTGAAAAGCGATTTAGCCGAGGCCACCTTGCGAGCTACCGTAGCTGTGGAGTACCTCTTTTCTCTTAGGCTGAGTAAATAGCTTTTCAGAAGCCCTTCGGTGGACCTGACTATGCCCTTTGCCCTCTCTGCCTGGATAAAACTGAGCAGCTGGCCTAAATCATTGCGATAAGCAGCCACAGTATTCTGGGAGCACCCTTTCTCTTCAGCCAAATAATGGAGAAAGGCATCGATGTCCTTTTCCATACTTTATTTTAACACAGTACATCAAGTAAGGGATTGAAAGATTCTAGGCGATTTTGGTTATTGATTGAAGAAAACCCCCCGGCACAGATTTGGCACTCATACGGACTAAAGACTCCCTCGTCATCTAACCGCAAAGTAAGGTTTCGGTTCCAATGGCAAAATCCTCCTTTCCCTGTGTTATCAGGGCAGCTAAGAGAAAACCATTTTGCTCCCGGGATACAAGGATACAGTAGAGGATGTAACGGAGTGGGCAAACAAGTATTTCGATCTGGTGACCTCCGTCCAATCCTTGACGGAGTCTGGGGTGGAGGGTAAAATGGCTTGGTTGGCGATCAAAGTAGCAAAACGGAGTGGATGGAGGTGATGCTGTGTGGCTGAAGTGAAGCTTGGCTCAGGCGAGAAGTTTGAAAATTTGTTGCGCAGGTTCAATCGGCAGGTGCAAGAAGGTCGCATTCTAGCTGAAATCCGTCGTCGTAGGTTCTATGAGAAACCAAGTGTGGAGCGCAAGAAGAAACAAGCAGTGAGGAAGTGGAAGAGTTCGAGGTAGTTAACCTCGTGGCGGAAGGTTGGACCAGTGGGTGAATCGTACATGGCGGTGAAATGAGACCGCCAGTTTTATATTTATAGCATGAGATTTGGTATTGTTGTTTTCCCCGGCACCTGGAGTGACCAAGATTGTCATTATGCCCTTCATGATGTTTTGGGGCAAGAAGCTAATCATATCTGGCACAAGGAGACTCAATTCTCTGGTTATGATTGTATCGTTCTTCCCGGGGGTTTTTCCTACGGTGATTATCTTCGGGTTGGGGCCATAGCCCGTTTTTCGCCAGTCATGGCTGCCGTGGAGCGATTTGCTCATGATGGGGGACTGGTTATTGGCATCTGCAATGGTTTTCAGATTCTGTGTGAGGCCGGACTTCTGCCGGGGGCGTTGTTGCCTAGCAGTCATCTACAATACCGATGCCAGTGGGTCAATCTTAGAGTAGAGAACCATTATTCCTCCTTCAGTTCCGAATGCGAGAAGGGACAGGTATTAAGAATGCCCATCTCCCACTACGAAGGAAACTACTATGCTGATGACACTGCTCTAGCGGGATTGCAAGCCAATGGTCAAGTTGTATTTCGCTATTCTACTCCTTCAGGTGAGATAACCCAGCAAGTCAATCCTAATGGTTCTTTACACAATATTGCAGGGATTTTGAATAGGGAAGGCAATGTTCTGGGCATGATGCCCCATCCTGAGCGAGCCTGCGAATTACTTCTTGGCAGCGTAGATGGTAATCTAATTTGGGAGTCGATGATTGACTATCTCGAGAGAAGCTCTTGATAAGGTAGCTTTAAGCGAAAGAGAATATAGCCTCATTGTCCAGCGGTTGGGGCGTGAGCCTACTGAAGTAGAGCTGGGGATGTTTGGCTCTTTGTGGAGTGAGCATTGTGGCTACAAGCATTCTAAGGCGCTGCTTAAGATTTTGCCTTCTCGGGGCAAACACGTTTTGGTTGGTCCTGGGGAGGAGAATGCTGGAGCAATAGATATTGGTGATGGTCAGGTATTGGTTATGAAGATGGAATCCCACAATCATCCTTCGGCGGTTGAGCCATATCAAGGTGCAGCCACCGGGGTAGGGGGTATCGTGCGTGATATTTTTACTATGGGTGCTCGACCTATAGCTTTGCTTAACTCACTTCGCTTTGGTCCTCTGACTGAGTCCCGCAATCGCTATTTGTTTAATGGCGTTGTCGGTGGAATTGGGGGCTACGGGAATTGTTTGGGAATACCTAACGTGGGTGGTGAAGCCTTTTTTGCCAATTGTTTCTCAGGCAATCCAGTAGTCAACGCCCTATGTTTGGGTATCGCTGAAAAAGCTAAGGTGGTTCGGGCCAAGGCAAGTGGCAAAGGCAACTTGCTGATGCTGGTGGGGGCTGAGACCGGTCGTGACGGGATTTATGGCGCTTCTGGCCTGGCGTCACGCACTTTTGAGGAAGAACAAGAACTGAGACCGACGGTTCAGGTGGGCAATCCCTTTCTGGAAAAGCTGCTTGTAGAGGCGTGCCTTGAACTGGCGCAGACAGACTGGATTGTAGGAATGCAGGATTTGGGAGCCGCTGGGTTGACCAGCGCTGTTGTGGAATCTGTAGCTAGAGGTGGGGGAGGTGTGGAGATAGATGTAGATAAGGTGCCTCGTCGCGACGAGAACATGACCCCCTATGAGGTGATGCTTTCAGAGTCACAAGAGAGGATGCTTGTGATCGTAAGAAAGGGTAACGAGAATAGGGTGAAGGCCTTATTTGATCACTGGGAACTCGGCTCCCACATTATTGGCGAGGTTACCGATAGTAGTATAGCCGTGATTAAGGAAGGGAAGGAAGTCGTGGCCGAAGTTCCCGTGGATTTGCTATTATCCCCACCTTTGTATCGTCGGCGGAGTAAGAAACCAGCTTGGCTTACTGAAGTTCAATCCTTCGATATAGCCACTATCCCTGATCTCAAGTCCAGGCAATGTAACTCCACTTTGCTTCGTTTATTGGCTTCCCCTAACATTGCCAGCAAGGAGTGGATTTATCGCCAATACGACCATCAGGTGATGAACAATTCTGTGGTTCTGCCCGGCAGCGATGCGGCTGTTTTGCGCATTAAGGGCACAGGAAAGGGCATTTCCTTAGCCACGGATGGTAACGGACGGTATTGCTATCTTGACCCCTTCTTGGGTGGCGTGATTGCAGTGGTTGAGGCCGCTAGAAATCTGGTTTGTAGTGGTGCTGAGCCCTTAGCTATTACCGATTGTCTTAACTTTGGAAATCCGGAAAAGGACGACGTCTATTATCAGTTAGCAGAGAGCATCAAAGGGATGGCACGAGCTTGTCGAGAACTAAAAATTCCAGTTATCAGTGGCAACGTTAGCCTTTACAATGAGACCAAAGGCCAGGCTATTTACCCTACACCGGTAGTGGGCATGGTAGGAATTATGAATGACATAAATGGATATTGCACTATGTCTTTCAAAGACGAACGCGATTTGGTATTCCTGCTAGGCGCCGCCCTCAGCCCAAGCGAAGGGTCTCTTGGTGGCAGCGAATATCTGGAGGTGGTGCACCACCTGGTTAAAGGAAAACCTACTATCGATTTGGCTTTAGAAAGAAGGGTGCAACGTTGCTGTTTGGAAGCCATAAGGCATGGACTTATCAAATCAGCTCATGATTGCTCTGATGGTGGGCTGGCAGTGGCTATTGCCGAAAGTTGTATTGTTGGCGATATTGGCTTTAAGGGTGCAGGTTGCAGAATGGGCGGAAGGTTGGACGATTCTTTGTTTGGAGAGCTTCAATCACGTATCGTGGTATCGCTGCCTCTGGGTTCAGCAGCTAAACTGGAAAAGATAGCTGCTAGATTGGAGGTGCCGTTAGCCTTGCTGGGGAAAGTGGGCGGTAGGCGTCTATCAATAGAAAACTACATTGATTTACCCTTAGCTAAGAGAGCAAGGGCTTGGGGGAATGGGCTGGAAAGATCGCTGAGTTAAAGGATTCTAGATTGGCCGAAGTCCATCCGTTTCGAGGTATTAGGTACAACCAAAGAGTGGTTAAAGATTTGGGCAGAACTATTTGCCCTCCATATGATGTTATCGCTGCTGAGCAACAGAAGATTTACTATGAGAGGGATGATTACAACGCTATT
>JAUVWD010000106.1 GCA_030604285.1 Chloroflexota bacterium | reverse complement strand
GCAGCCATTCTTACTAATCTGCATGAGGGAGATGTCCTTTTTATCGATGAGATCCACAGGCTCAAGGGTACAGTAGAAGAAAAACTCTATCCTGCAATGGAAGACTTTGTTTTTGATATCTTCTTGGGTAAAGGTCCAGCTGCTAGAAGCCTGAGGTTAAATTTGCCCCGCTTTACCTTGATCGGGGCTACTACTCGCCTTGCTTTACTGAGCCCTCCGCTTCGTGACAGATTTGGAGCAACATACCATCTTGATTTCTACGACAAGCCTGCAATACAAGCGATTCTGGAGAGGTCATCAGCTATTCTCGGGGTGGTAGTAGAGAAAGAGGGGTTTGTCCAGATAGCGCAGCGTGCCAGGAGCACTCCTCGAGTGGCTAATCGCCTCCTAAAGCGAGTACGAGATTATGCTCAAGTCATGGCAAACGGAGTGGTCACCAAGGAAATAGCTCTGGAGGGGCTTTCAAAGCTGGAAGTAGATTCTGTGGGTTTGGATGATGTAGATCATAGGGTGCTGCACACGATAATTGATAAATTTGATGGTGGTCCTGTAGGTCTAGATACCATTGCTGCTTCTATTAGCGAGGATGCTGATACTATTATGGATGTTTATGAGCCGTATCTTCTTCAGCTAGGTTTTTTGGAGCGCACACCTCGCGGCAGAGTAGCTACTAAGCTTGCTTACGAGCACCTGGGCTTGCCTTATAAAAAGAACTTCTCCCCACAAGCAGGCTTGTGGGCTGAGAATCACAGGCTATGACTTGAGATGCAGCCAGACTGGACTAACTATAGCGAATAAACAAAGAATTAATATCAAGCAGGCCCAGAAACCAATGGCTCCTCCACTGAGCCAAGCCACTGAAGTTAAAATTACAATTGGTGGAATTAACAAAGCGATGGCTTTACACCAGCGTTGCCTCGCGCGAACGAATACTATAGTTGTTGCAGCCAGGACCAGAAAACTAGCAACTGCCCAAGGGGCGTTAGCTTGCACTTGCGCCAGCTGCCCGTTGCCTGCCAAGAATCCACCTTTGGAACTCAGTGCTAATAGCCAACTGAATATCACAAGAAGTGGGGCAAGCATTAGGGATATGTAGAGCCGATCCCGATCTGCTGTTTGCTTCACAATATAAACAAATACAAATAGAGCTAGTGGGATATAGATAAGCGCTGCTACCCAAGCCCAACTCTGAGGTAGGGAAATTAGCAAAATGCCTGCTAGTATCACCGGCAGCAGATAATATCCTAACCAAGGGAAGAGCCATATGGACTTGTTTTGACGCCAGCCATAAATCGCTATGCCCGCGGTCAACGCCAATGTGGCTGATAAGCAGAGTATGTTTTGCCAATAATATGAAGAGATGAGCAAGGCGGCCAGTAGGTGAGGCGAGGCAGCGAGAAATGCCTCTCTCCAACTACCTTGAGCGTGCACCTCGTAAATTTGCTGGGCAATTAATTCAGGGGGGCCAAGAGCTTGTGCAGCAATTTCATCTGCTTCTTCTTCGCTAAGTCCGTTTTCCCTTAGTTCCTGACGTTTATCCTCGAGATGCGTGTAAAGTTCTTGGGCTACACTCCCTTTAATCGCCGAATCAATATTGAAGCGGCCCTTGAAGCTATCTAGATAACGGCTTAGGTTGTTCGCCATTGTAGTACTAAGTTATTTCTGGTTGCACTACCAGTCTAACTGCTGTAGAAAAGTCATGCCAGGCATCTAGTTTTGTGGCTAGAACTTGTTGTCCCCTCTCAGTTATGTGATAATACCGCCTTTGTTGTCCATTAGACAGCATTTGCCACTTGCCTTTGATCAGGTTACTTTTCTCCAAGCGGTGGAGAGCAGGGTAAAGAGTTCCTTCCTTAAACTGGAAATACCCGTTGCTCCTTTTCTCCAGTTCTTTGACGATTTGGTAACCATATGTTGGTTGAGAATTGATTAGACAAAGTAACAAAGAATCAGTATTCCCCTTAAGCAACTCACGTCCATAATTCATTATCTAGCACCCCCGATTATGTTCTGAAACCTATTTTTTCTATAACACGGGGTATTCACGCTGTCAATCAGAGCAACGCGAGTACAGTTTCTTTGACTTTCCGAGGTGGCCTTCATATAATTCAATTCGGAATAAGCTTTCGAAAGTGTTACAAAAGAGGAAACGAGCGCTAGTGTCATCAGCTACTTTTAGCCGCATGTTCAAGCAATTGATATGTGCCCGTCGGCGAGTTAGTCTTGAGAGGGAGGAACGCAGATGATAACCGCCGGCTTGGACATAGGGGCTGAAACTGTAAAAGTAGTCATCCTCAGGGGCAGACAGATCCTGTCACATAGCGTGGTGCTGACGGGCATCGATACGAAGCAGTCAACCGAGCAGGCGCTAGCAGAGGCCTTACATAAAGCTGGAATAGCGAGCGATGACATAAAGCATGTCACGGCTACTGGGTCCGGTAGAAAACATGCTCCTTTTGCCTATGACCAAGTTACCGAGATAATAGCTGATGCCAAAGGGACAACCTGGCTCTTCCCCACGGTGCGAACGGTGATTGACGTAGGCGCTGAGGAAAGTCGAGGAATAAAATGCGATGCTGAAGGAAGGGTCCTAGACTTTGCCAGGAATGAGAAGTGCGCTGCTGGCGCTGGCGCCTTTGTTGAGGCTATGGCTAAAGCGCTGGAGCTAAAGGTGGAGGAGATGGGTGAGCTATCGCTTCTTTCGCAGAAAGAGATCCCGATGAATGCCACCTGCGTTGTTTTCGCCGAGTCGGAGGTGGTATCCCTTATCCATACCGGGGTAGACAAAGTGGATATCGCTCGGGCGATCCATGATGCCATAGCCACCAGAATCACCTCCATGGTACGCAGGATCGGGATAGAAAAGGATGTGGCTTTCACCGGTGGGGTTGCCAAGAATGTTGGGGTTGTTGCCCTAGCAGGGAATCATCTGGGCATCGAGCCCTTGATTCCAGAGAACCCACAAATCGTAGGAGCCCTTGGGGCAGCCCTCATAGCCAGAGAGAGGGGATAAAATGGCCATAGTGTATGCCAGATGGAAAGAGTGCTCCTGGAAAGCATCAGATAAGGACTGGACCACGG
>JAUVWD010000083.1 GCA_030604285.1 Chloroflexota bacterium | reverse complement strand
GGATGCGGGATTGCTCTAGAAATGTTGCGGCTCTGTTCAGACGTGGGGGTCGAATTTTGAAACAGAATAACACAAAAGGAGGAATAAGAGATGGAGAAAACATGGAAGCCGACGACGGCGGGGATCCTGAGTATTGTTGCAGGGGTCCTGAATTTGATTGCAGGTGTAGCTCTTGCCGCCACGGAAGTGATGCTACTTCCATTAATAGGGTTCCCGGTCCTTGGGCCACTTGCCGCGGTACTGATTGTCCTCGGGATAATATCCATAGTAGGTGGTATCTTTGCCGTTCAAAGAAGAATTTGGGGCATGGCGCTTGCTGGAGCCATTTGCGCGCTCTTTCCGCCTCCTGTCATCATCTTGGGGATACTAGCCATCGTATTTGTGGCAATGGGGAAAGGCGAATTCAAATAGGGCCTGAGATCTCGGCTGTTTAACAAACGCCGGGCTCTTGCCCACACGGATGGGTGACATTCGCGCTCCGATTGCTGGCTCATTTGTGCTTGGTTCCTGGGGATACCACTAGTTCCGTTCGTCATCTTGAGAAAGGGAGAATTTCGATGGAGGTCCCATCTTGATTCGGGGGGAAGACAGTGTTTTCTACAAATTGTGGTAGAGAACTGCTCGGGACTTACCCGGTGTGTCATTGCGGTGCTAGTACTGTGAGCAGCACTGGAGCGGGGAAATGAGAGGTGGTGGATGGGGCCTGGATGTCATTGACTGCGGGGATTCATGACATTATTGCGGGAGCCATAGAGCTGTTGTTTGGTCGCTTCGCTCCACTAAGAATGACCAAAAGAAACGCTTTCGCTAGCGCCCAGCGTGACGGTCAAATGCCCTTCCTTTGATTCTCTTGCCGCCCCGCCAATCAGCCTTCTGCTTGCTATTTTGCTTTATCGCCCTGCCATGCTTGAAGCGGTTGAGGTTTATGAATCCCCTTGCCATTCTTAGATGAAGTTATCCTTTAATGTAGTTATCACCTCGTCCACATTGCGGCCATCTGACGTGATACGCATTATAGCCTCTTCAATTTTGCCGTGCTTGTAGCTATTATTGAGGTCGATGAGTTTCTCATAGTAGCCGGTTCTCCTCCCCAACCTGAAGTTTAGCCTTTCATCGGACGGCAGGCTCAGGTATTTGCTTATGGCATTCAGGCATTCTTCTTTGTCCTCAGGCATCTTGCCTTCGACTTCAGGCAGCAAATTAACAATATGGTCGCTGGTGAGCTCACTGGTAACTTGTAACTCACCGATGAGGGAGGCAATTTCTTCGACCACTTCATCCTCCTCTTGTAGTTCAAAGTCACCGCTTTCTACCCTGGACCATAGAGGCATGTCTGACCGGACAACTAGACTGCGTAACCTGATAAAGCCAGGGTTGATTTCATTTAGTACCCTGGCCGTCTCCTTAACGTGTTGGGACGACATTTTTCTGCCACCTAGGCCAGGCATGACGTACTCAGATAGGGAAATGCCAGATTCTACTACCTTCCTCCCGCCTCTAATATGCTGCTCAGCGGTGATCCCCTTTTGCATATAATCGAGCACTAGGTCACTGCCGCTTTCCAGCCCGGTGTGAATCCGGCTGAGGCCGACATCCTTGAGTTCTTTCAGTTCCTCCGATGACTTTCTGGCCGATGTATGAGAGCGGCTATAGGTGGTTATTCGGTTGATGCTGGGGAAGGATTCTTTCAAGAATGTTATCACCTGGATCACATCAGAGGTTCTCATAATAAGGCTATTGGAATCTTGCAGGAAGGCATGTTCCCCTCCCGCCCAGAGCCATAAGGCCACGCTGCAGACACATTGTCCGAGCTGAGCTTGATTAAGCAGCGTGCCTGCCACTTCTCTAGTTCTGCCGCCGTAGCCCGTTTTCCAGGCTGTCGCTTTTATGCTATCGCTGATAGCCCTAGCTGCCTCTATGTCTTTGCGAATCTCTTCAACTGACCTGAGCGCAAACTTAGTACCCTTGTAGAGGTTGCAGAACTGACATCTGTTCCAGGAACAATTTCGGGTAGTCCTGATGAGCAAGGAATAAGCCTCGCTGGGAGGCCTTATGGGGCCTATTTCAAAAGAAGTGGGTTGCTCTTTTGTGCCTACATAACCTGATTCCATATTGCTTATTTTAGCTCTAAACGACGAACAATTAAAGCTTCCTGCAGTCGTTCATCTGATTAGTAGCCTCCTTCCTTGTCATTGCGAGCGAAGCCAAGCAATCCCATTACTCTCCTCAGATTGCTTCGTCGCAAAGCTTCTCGCAATGACACAAAGAGCTGCTTGGCCTCATTCCGAACTTCAAGTGGAAGATAACCCTTACATTTTGAGGTGTTACCCATATATCGCAACTAGATCAGTTCCCTTAAGGGAGAGTAGATTTTCAGCGATAAAGGTGATACTATCATGAACTCGAATGGCCCAAATCAAGGTGATCTCCTTTGATGTTGAAGGAACGCTAGCGACTTTCGATTTCAGTCAGACTATTTGGCATGAGGGTATCCCAGCCCTTTATGCCCAAAAAGAGGGGATTGAACTCGACCAGGCCAGGGAAATCGCTATCAAGGAATATGACAAAGTAGGCGACCAGAGGCTGGAATGGTACGACATAGATTACTGGTTTAGATACTTTCAGCTAGGCAGTCCACAACCAATGCTGGAAAGCTATCAGGACAGGGTGCGTTATTATCCTGAAGTAACCGAGGTTCTTTCTTCTTTGGGCAGTAGATATGAGCTTATTGTCGCCTCAGGCACACCATTGGAGCTGTTAAATCCCCTGCTGAAGGACATAAAGTCCTATTTCACTCACATTTTTTCTTCAACTTCGCACTACAGACAGTTGAAGACCCCTGAATTTTACCTCGCCATGTGCAAGGTGACAGGGATCGAGCCAGGCCAGGTTGTTCACGTAGGCGACAGTTGGCAATTTGATTTCTTGAATTCCAAACAAGTTGGCATCCTTGCTTTCCATCTTGATAGGTCCGGGAGCAATGGCGCGTCGTTGCACGATTTAACCCAACTAGAATTCCGTTTATCCGGCTAATCTATGGCCGTCAATTGGGCGCAGGTATTGTTTAATTCCGCGATTACGGGGAGTCTTTATCTCATCGGCGCTGTAGGTCTTACCCTGACCTATGGCCTTTCCGGTTTCCCCAATTTTGCCCATGCCGAGTTCATTGCCCTAGGCGCATACATCGGCTACTTTGTGGCTGGGCACTTAGGACTGGGTCCTCCGTTGACTCTCATCGTGGCTTTCTTGTGCACCGGAGTAGTCGGTTTTTGATGCTATCGTGGCGTCTTGCAGCCACTGGCAAAAAGGGGAGGCACCATAATCCATCTTATGGTGGCTTCTACAGCTCTGGGCTTCATCCTGAGGTATTCCATCGGTGCTGCCTGGGGATGGGAACCTCTATCTTTTGCTTCTACCTGGTCTGCCTTCGATATAGGTCCACTGAGAATTACTGGCCTTTGGCTGTGGCTTATCTTTGCCGCTTTAGCTTTGTCGCTTGCCATGCACTTCCTTCTGATGAATACTAAAGGCATACAGAATGTGAAATTATCTGATGGCGTATTCAGTGTATTAGCAGAAGAGGGATTAACTACTCTGGCAGTTTTCTACAATGGGGAGGAAGACAAATTCACATTGAGGGGAGTGAAGGAGTGGGAGGAAGGCGTAAAGTGGGATAGATATATGGTTGACTTCACTCCTGAGGACATTCTGACGGATGATTATAGGGCAGTAGGCACAGAAGCATTAGTTAAGGCTTTCACCAAGCTAGGTTTAGAAGATTATCTACAGAGAATTGAGCATCTCTTGAGAGAGGGAAGGCACCACGGAATTGAGTTTTACTATAATCGTAGACTGAATATCAGGGTGATGTATTGCAAAGGTG
>JAUVWD010000065.1 GCA_030604285.1 Chloroflexota bacterium | reverse complement strand
GTTTTGTTGCTGGCCTTGTAGGTTCGACCTTAGGGATAGGCGGTGGCATTTTCATTGTGCCGATGCTTACCGTGTTGGCTCACCTGCCTATTCATGTAGCTATTGCTACCAGCTTGGTAAGCATCGTAGCTACTTCAACTACAGCCGCTGCTACCTATGTAAAGAATCGATTTGCCAATATCAGGCTGGGTATCCTTTTAGAGGCGGCAACACTCGTCGGCGCTATTAGTTGTGCATTTCTAGCTGCTTATCTTAGCACTCAGGTATTAGGCATTCTTTTTGCTGCCCTTCTTCTCTATGTTGGTTATGATATGATGGTTCGCCGCCGTGGCATGCAAGAGGAGGTTTTGTCTCAAGAAGATACAAAGACCTCCAACAATGCTAATTCGAGAGTTTCTCTATATGGGTCCTTCTATGACCCAAGTTTGGACGGGGTGGTGAGTTATCGTGTCAGGCGGCTGCCTCACGGCTTGGGGGCAGGCTTACTGGCTGGGGGGCTTTCAGGTTTGCTTGGCATAGGTGGCGGCGTCATTCAAGTGCCGGCAATGAATCGCCTAATGCGGATGCCTATGAAAGCAGCTATTGGCACCAGTACTTTCATAATGGGAATCACTGCGCTGGGAGGTTCTCTTGTCTATTGCCTCCACAGTTACGTATATCCGGTCATGGTTGCACCTGTTGTTATTGGTGCCTTTTTGGGCGCTCTATTGGGATCCAAACTGGCGCCAAAAGCAAAGGGGATAGTGCTAAAGCGTCTTTTTGCCGTCATCATATTTATCACTGCCGTGATTATGATAGCCAAAGCAGTCAGTGTGGGATTGTAACATGGACAAGGATAGCCGCCTCTATAATTGGATTTCTCTTGGTTTGAGAATAGCCGTATGCGTTGCAGTCGTTTTGCTAGTTCTTGGCTCTGTCCTTTGCGGCATCAGGGGGATTGAGCCAGATAGCTTCGTAATCTCGCTACAGGGGGTTTTTGATGGCGGCCCAGCGCCGCTGACTATTATCGCGGTGGGCATCCTCCTTCTCCTATTCACCCCCCTTCTAGGCATTATTCTGGGTGGAGTTGCCTTCGCTCTCGCGAACGAGAAGCTCTATTTAGCTATTTCCATAGCTATCTTGGCCCTTGTTGTTGGATTTGTCTTAGCTAAGATGTAAATTGACCCGTGAAGGTAGCCGTGCTACCATTTGATTTAGATGTCAGCTTTAACTGAGCTTTATAAGGAGATTGCCAATTGCCGAGATTGTGAGCTGGTCAAACATCGCACCAAAGTAGTGCCTGGTGAGGGTCCCGAAGATGCGGAGTTGTTCTTTATTGGTGAGGCACCAGGGTGGCATGAAGATCAGCAAGGACGTCCTTTTGTGGGACCGGCAGGACAGTACCTGGACCAGTTATTAGCGTTGATTGGCCTAAAGAGAGAGCAGGTTTATATTGGCAACGTAATTAAGTGTCGTCCTCCCCAAAATCGAGACCCATTGCCCGGGGAAATAGAGGCTTGTCGCAGGTGGCTTGACCGCCAAATAGAGATAATCCGACCGAAAGTGATTGTGACCTTGGGCCGCTGTTCCTTAGCCAGATACCTCCCCAATGAGGGCATAAGCAAGGTTCATGGCAAAGCACGGAAAGTAGGCGACTTCATTTGCTACCCGATGTATCATCCAGCTGCCGCCCTTCACAAGAACAGTCTGCGCCAGATCATTGAGGCTGACATGCTGCAGATTCCCCGAGCGCTAGAGCAATTTGCCAAAGGTGCTGAACTACCGACAGAAGCTCAACAATTAAGTTTGTTTTAGACTTAATGCTCCCCAGCGAAGAAATGTCAGAACTAGCAACGCAGGAGATATAGCTTTCTATGCCCAAGGTTAAACGGAGAGTCACGCCCAGGCCAAAGCAAAAGGGGATGCCAAAGCGCCCAGTGTGGAAGCGTTTTCTGGCTTTTGTCGCTTCACCTGTGGTAAGAAGGCTCGTACTGATTGTTGTCGTGGTGGCACTGCTATACTGGTGGGGTGCTGTGATATGGGAAAGCTTGGCGACATTATTTGGGTTTGGCTTAATCATAATAGCTATTGCTTTGGGTGTAGCAATCTGGGTGGTATGGCAAGGGCGCTTCCGTACCTTGGCAAAGCACTGGAATTCTTTTGTTGGGGGTATTATCCTGGCTTTGGCTGTATGGGGGATGCTTTCCTTTTTCGACCTGGGAGGTACATTTGGCCAGAGCATGATAGGTACTTCTGCTATTTGGGGAGGGCTTCTAATAGCTGGGCTTGTCCTGCTAGGCGTTATCCTTATAGCCCCTCACAAAGCTTGGCACGTGGTGACCAACGCTTTTAGGGGTGGCTGGCGTTTCCTCACCAAGCTTCCTCGGCCCCGCCGCAAAGTTGTCGGTCCTCGACCCACTCCTCCTCCCAGAACTGTAACTGCTGAGGCAAGCAATGTCGCCGCAGTGAGCCGAAGCTCCGAGCGCAGCGAAGAGGAAGCAAAGGAAACTGCTGCTGCAATTGCAATTCCTGAGCTAAGCCAAGAGGTGGGAAAACACGAGCCGATTTTGACTGCTAGTGGTTGGCAGATTCCCCCTATTGATATCTTAGATAAGCCAACTGAAGCGAAGCTGGATCAGGACGATATCGAGAGGCGAGCACTATTAATAGAAGAGGCTTTGGCTAGCTATGGTGTGGAGGCGAAAGTCGTTCAAATAAATGCTGGTCCTACGGTGACACAATTTGGAGTTGAGCCTGGCTGGGACCGCAGGTATAAGGAGATCAAGGAAAGGGGAAAAAACGGCAACATACAAATGAGGTCGGAGGAGGTGTCGAGGACAAGGGTTAGGATAGACCGCATTACTTCGCTAGCGAGTGATTTAGCTTTGGCGTTGGCTGTGTCCAGTATTAGGATTGAAGCGCCGGTGCCTGGCAAGTCGATGGTGGGTATCGAGGTGCCTAACACTACCTTTGGCTCAGTAGACCTTCGCAGCGCGGTAGAAACTGTTGCTTTTCAGAGGGTTAAAGCCAGATCGAGGTTGGCTGTTGCCTTGGGCAAAGGTGCCGGCGGCGACTCTGTGGCAGCCGATTTGGGCAAAATGCCGCATTTGCTTATCGCTGGAGCTACTGGCAGCGGCAAGACTGTTTGTCTTGACTCTATTATCGGCTGCCTGCTGTTACACAATAGTCCTGAAGATGTCCGACTTATCATGGTTGACCCTAAGAGGGTGGAGTTGGTTGCTTTCAACGGTATACCACATTTAGCTGCACCGGTAATTGTGGATCTTGACCAAGCTATAAATGCACTGCGATGGCTTAATCGCGAGATGGACAGGCGATACCGCAAATTAGCCGAGGCCCGAGCACGCAACATCGATGGTTATAACAAAGATTGCCTGCCTGAGGACAAGTTGCCCTATATCGTGCTTGTTATCGATGAATTAGCCGACCTCATGGTGGCGGCTTTTGATGAAGTAGAGCACGGCATTTGTAGGTTGGCTCAGCTCGCTCGGGCAACGGGTATTCACATCATTGTGGCCACTCAGCGCCCCTCTGTTGATGTCATCACGGGGCTTATTAAAGCTAACTTTCCTACCCGCATCAGCTTCGCTGTTACCTCCCATATCGATTCACGGACTATCCTTGATACGGTGGGTGCGGAGAAATTGCTGGGCAGAGGTGATATGCTTTACATGCCCACTGAGGCTAGCAGGCCTAAGCGCCTTCAAGGAAGTTTTATCTCTGATGCTGAAATAGAAAGACTAGTGGATTTTTGGGTCAGACAGCGTAGACCGGCACCAACGTTCATCGATTTGGGTGAGGGAGGTCAAGCTCCTGTGGGGGGTCGTACGATAAGTTATCCTCAAGACACTCTTCTGGAGGAGGCAAAGCGCCTGGCGCAGGAGCACGAGCATATTTCTAGTTCCTTTCTACAGCGCCGTCTTCGCATTGGCTACCCTAGAGCGGCTCGCCTTATGGAGGCACTACAGCAAGAGGGCTTGGTGAAGGCAAGCCCTCTTGAGAGTGAGAAATAGTCGAGGGAGGTCAAAATGCAGTTTGAGGATATCATTTACGAAAAGCCGTGGGCCATGGAAGGGGCAGCGAGGATAATGATAAATCGGCCGCAAGTGTACAACGCCTTTCGGGGAAAGACTACTGTAGAGCTCAAAGAGGCTTTTGAAGATGCAAACTCTGATGACAGCATCGGAGTAATAGTCCTCACTGGTGCGGGTGACAGAGCCTTTTGCACCGGAGGAGATGCCAAGGATGTTGCTCCGGGAAGGGCCGGTTACTCTCCGGAAGTGAAAAAAATCATTGATGTTCATCGCCTCATACGGGAAGCTCCCAAGCCGGTGATTGCGGCAGTTAATGGTTATGCCATAGGCGGGGGTCATGTGCTCCATCTTGTTTGTGATCTTAGCATCGCTTCTGAAACCGCTAGATTTGGTCAGGTGGGTCCTAGAGTGGGAAGCTTTGATGCTGGATTTGGCTCTGCTTACCTGGCTAGGGTGGTAGGGGAGAAGCGAGCCAGGGAAATATGGTTTCTATGTCGACAGTATAGCGCTCAGGAAGCTTATGACATGGGTCTAGTCAATAAAGTAGTGTCTCCTGATAAGTTAGACGAAGAAGTGAAAAGCTGGTGCAAGGAGATACTGGCTTTAAGCCCGACCTCCCTTAGGTACCTTAAGGCTTCCTTTAATCAGTTCACAGACAGCATATATGGCATCGAAGCGATAGCTATGGATGCTCTGTGGCAATTCTACGAAACTGACGAGGCAAAAGAGGGGAGAGCAGCTTTCTTAGAGAAGAGGGCTCCAGATTGGAGTAGATTTAGAAAAGCTTAAGCTAATCTAAGATTAATTTTGGTTTTGAGAGAGGAGGCAATTATGTTTTTGGAAAGGTATCGATTGGATGGGAAAGTTGCCTTAATTACTGGAGGCTCCAGGGGTATTGGGCGTGCTATCGCCCTAGGTTTTGCTGAGGCTGGTGCCGATATAGTGGTGGCTAGTCGCAAGCTACCTGACTTGGAGGCGGTGGCTGCTGAGATTTCGTCTCAAGGGCGACGCTCACTGGCTGT
>JAUVWD010000064.1 GCA_030604285.1 Chloroflexota bacterium | reverse complement strand
TAGGTTGACTCTATATGAGCATAATCATAATCGGTGTACATAAGCTCCTCTCCAGAACTCACGCTAATTTGGAGGGCTTTGATATAAACAGGGTCAGGCCTGAAATTCTTCGCCATATCAGCTCTGGTCACAATTGCCGCGGCTGCCCCATCGCTTACCCCGCAGCAATCAAATAGTCCCAAGGGCCAGGCAATTATAGGGGCGTTCATTATTGTCTCTACAGGCACCTCCCTGCGGAGGTGAGCCTTTGGGTTTAGGGCGCCATTGTGATGGCTCTTGGATGAAATCTTGGCCAGTGTCCTTTTTCCCTCCTGTGGATCAAGACCATATTGGCTGAAATATCTGGTGGCCAGCATGGCAAAGGCACCCGGCGCAGTCATGTTGGGAAAGATAAGCCTGTTTCTCGTCCCCATGGTCTGGCCGAATTCAGGAAGGCCACCGTAACCGGTGTCCTTAAGCTTCTCTTCTCCAAGAGCTAAGCAAATATCATAAGCTCCGGAAGCAACTGCATAGGCAGCACCTCTCAAAGCCTCAGAACCTGTGGCACAGAAGTTCTCTGTCCTGGTTGCCGCGATGAAAGGCAAACGTAGTGTAAGCGACAAGGGCTCAGCGCTCTTCCCTACGTTAACCTCGTCAAAGCAACTGCCAAACCAAGCTGCCCCAATGTCTTTCTTCTCTATCCCGGCATCCTCTATGGCTTCCTTAAATGCCTCAACTATCAGATCCTCAGCACCTTTATCCCATAGCTCCCCAAATTGGGTACATCCCATCCCAATAATTGCCACTTGATCTCTTATTCCCTTCGGCATCCTTCACCTCCTTTGTACTCACTAGGCCATTCTTGGAGTCGCTTTCCAAAAATATCCACTAATACCTCGCGCCTCATCAAGATACTTCCTCCGAAACGTCATTTCCACAGACATACCTATCTTAAGTGATTCCAGCTCACAGTCGGTAAGGTCAAACCAGTATCTTCCTCCACCATCAAAGTCTATCACGCCATATATTTGTGGTGGGTTTGGGGTAAAGGCCAAATTATCACCGGTGTAGGTAAAGAGTTCCCCCCTTTTGTCGGAAAAGCGATAGTATTCCATCTCGTCAATAGCCCCGCAGCCAGGTTTCACACAAACCCTGTTGTAGGGAAACTGTGGAGTACCACAGCGCTTGCATCTAGCTCCACAAAGGCCCAGAACTGTCCTACGCTCCCTCCACAGGGTTGATAACTGAGTAAAAGCTATCTCTTCACCACGAATCCCTTTCTCTACTGGGACTATATTGCGGAAGGAGACATATTTCTCATAGTTAACCAGCTCTTGCTTCGAGCTAAGGTATCCTCTGACTCCCCTTCTGTCCCTTATTTTCTCTATTTCATCAGTCACTGTAAGCCACAAGGCGTCGCTTCCATTTCCAAAGCTGGCGACGAGAATCTTATCTCCCGGCTGGGCTTCCTCAAGCGCTGCCGCAAGCATTACTAAGGGATAAGCGGCACCACTGTCGCCCACTGAGGTCAGCATATGGTCCTGAAGCTGACCGGGGTTAGCCCCCAATTGCTTCCCGATCGCGGCATGCTCCCTCGTGTAAGGACAGGTGTAAATCACTTTGGCAAAATCACTCATGTTTAGCTTATACTTCTTCAACAGTCCAGAAATAACCTCAGGAAGGAGTTTAGTATATCCTGCATCCCGGATGAACCTATCCTCCCAGGTCCGGTCAAACTTGTCGCTCTCCGCCCTCCAGTGTCCTATGAAATCGTAGGAAATGGAGTGCCACCCTTCCAAGCTGGCAATCACCCTCCTATCACCTATCAGAAAGGCAGCAGAGGCATCCCCGTAAACTTGCTCCTGCAAGCTGCTCATTTTCCCCATGCGGCAATCAGAGACACAGAGAAGCAGGTTCTTCATCGACCCCGCCTTGATTGCGTCGCAGGCAGAGATCAAAGCAGTGGTTCCCGCCTTGGTAGAATCGGTAAAGTCGGCAGTTCTGATATCAGCATTAACGTCAAGAGCACAAGCGGCTATACTTGCATCTTGGCGTTCTCTATATGGTGAGGTGGTAGTGGCAAAATATAAGCCATCTACCTTCTCTCGCTCAAAGCCTTTCAGACAATCCGTGCCAGCGGCCACAGCCATGGTAACACTGTCCTCATCGTAGTTTGCTACTGCCTTCTCACCCGCTAGACCCACGGGATTATACCACCCCATAGCTGAAGCAATGACCTTGCGATCCATTCGAAGCCAAGGGATGTAGGCTCCATAAGAAGTAACACCTACCATGTTAGCCCTCCTTTTCTGAGATACTCAAGCAATTGCCTCAACGTCACATACGATATGACTTCCCCAGCCTAATGTCAACTCGCTTCACTCCTTTAATTAGTAATCAATCAGCTTTGATAGCTTTATGCTGCTGTTCTGCCATGAATATAGAGGCTGACCTGCGGGTATGGCTTTGCCCATGCTACCGATCGATCTTCCTTCGGCGATTGAATAGGCCTGAGGGCCCGTGTCCACGGCACCGTATCTAGAGCCTCGGTGCTGCACACAACGCTTGTGCATTGTGAATAAGCAAACGGAGGGGTAGATGTCCCTTCAGCGGTCTCTGGATATGATGTGTCATCTATCTATTGGAACGAGATCACCGTCTCATTTTGATTCTAAATAATCATCGTTTGCTAGATAAGTCACGCCCTTTTCTTGTGGTCCGTTGGCCCCAGATACCATGCGAAACAGAAGCGCGTAGATGAGGAATTTGAGCAGCCGGTTCACACCCACCATTCCTTGGATATTGGCATGGCAATTATCTCCTTTATTTCCAGCCTCTTGTTTGCCTCCTTGGTGAACATGGTAGCGGGATACGTTGCTCGCAATACGATTGCCGTGTCTGCCCCCTTTCCTGAACCCCCAACACCTATAACGTCTTCGTACGGAGCAATATAACCACAAGAAACCGTTATTAATGCCACTTCTACTGCTACTTTAAGTCCCTGCCCAAAGCTATAGAGCGTCTCCTTAACTAGCTGCTCAGGGGAAAGTGATCCCCATAGGCTTCTTTCCAGAACTGAGCTATGAAAAACGTATGGAGCTTGGTCAACGACGACAGCGCCGAGCTTCTTAAGCTCCTCCTTGTATCCCTCTTGGAGGCAAGGCCATTTCTCGCCCCACGCTTCATGCCTGTAAGGTGCTTCAGAGACACTAACTAGCTCACCCTTACCTTGCAAGGAGTGAGCGAACTTAACGGCAGTTTCACCAGATGTGCTGGCGACAATGACCTTTCTAACGCCGCCAGCTTCCAATCGCTTGACAACAGCCTCAATTACTAGATCCGTATTCTGCTCACCCGGCTCATCGAAGTAATAGACTTCCCTCTTGACAAATTTGCTCATTGACTTCCTGTGTGAAGATATCATATCACAGTCATTCAGTCAATCCAACTGGAAATCTCAAAGGAGAGCTGGAACCGGGCCAAGGTCACAAAGTTACAGGCCGAAATCTGTGCAGAGTGAACTCTGGGGTAACATCTTCAAAAGTAAGCTCCACACGCATACCAATCTCTACCTGCTCCGGCTTGCAACCCACAATGTTGGTAACTAGGCGAATCCCCTCTTCAAGTTCAACAATAGCTACCACGTAGGGCAACGCGCCTTCATATGCTGGAGTGTAGGCGTGGTGCACCACGGTAAAGGAATAGACTCTGCCCTCGCCTTTTACCTCTACCCATTCGCTCTCCAATGACATACAGTAGGGGCAGATTATGCGAGGGGGAAAGCGAAATTGCCCACACTGGCAGCACTTCTCAATCCTTAGCCTGTGTTCCTTGAGGCTGTCCCAGAAGGGCTTGGTATCCTCGTTAGGGATTGGCAATGGTTTTTCATACTCACCCATCTAACTTATCTCTTTCCCCAAAACAAGCACTCCTGTCGTGCCAAAAGGAGCCTGTCTTATGCCTAGCCCGGTGACTAAGGCCAACTCTGCGTCCTTCACCTGCCTTTCGCGGCTTTCCCCACGGAGTTGGTGAACCGCCTCAGTGATGTGTAGCATCCCACAGAGGTGAGCTTGCGAAAGTAAGCCACCATGAGTGTTTACCGGTAGTTCGCCTCCGATGTCAATACGTCCCTCTTCAACAAATGGGCCACCCTCGCCTTTGTCGCAGAATCCCAAGTCTTCCAGTTGGACTAGCACTGAGTAGGTAAAGCAATCGTATATCTCAGCAACGTTGATATCGTGTGGACTTACGCCAGCCATGTGGTACGCTTTATCACCGGCTTTTTTTAATGGCGTAATCACTTCTAGGGGGCCGAAATAACTATGAGCGAAGTTATGCTGACCCAGGCCCAGTATGTAAATGGGAGCTTTGCGCAAAGCGCCTGCCGTCTCCGCTGAGGTAACCACAACTGCACCCCCTCCGTCAGAGACTAAAGAGCAGTCCAATAACCTGAAGGGCTCGGCAAAAAAAGGGGAGGCAAAGTAATCCTCCAGAGTCATCGGGTTGTGCATTTGAGCATTAGGGTTCATGCAGGCATGTTTCCTCATAGCCACTGCAATAGCTCCTAGTTGCTGGGAAGTAGTCCCATAAATATACATATGTCGGCGGGCAGCCATAGCGAAGGCCAGAGGAGCCTCGATGAAGCCCCAAGGGTAGGCAAAATCTTCACTGCCCCAATTGGGCTTGCCATGCACAGGTATCTCCTGCTTCATCACCCAGTTCTTGTCCTGACCCCATGTACATAGCACCGCCCGACACAAGCCGGTGGCTATCGCCATAACGGCGGTGATGACCATAGTCATTGGCGTAGCACCACAGGTGTCGAGGTCAGTGGTGTAACTAGGACTTATGCCCAAGTTCTCTGCCACCAGCAAGCTATAGCACAAAGTAGGATCACAGAAAGGCGTGCGGGTTAGCACTCCGTCAATATCCCTATTGCTGAGTCCGGCATCCTCAATAGCCTTCTTGGCCGCGTGGAGGCTGTGGGACATGGCGGTCACTCCAGGTACGCGACCCACTTCAGTTTCAGCAGCACCTACAATGGCGCATTTACCTCTTAGAGTGTCCATCGCCTTCTGCTTCGTGCAAATTATTTCCGATTCTAACATGTTTAACCTGCCCCCCTCAATCAGGTGCAGTCGTTCATATC
>JAUVWD010000043.1 GCA_030604285.1 Chloroflexota bacterium | reverse complement strand
GCAATTTGGGAGTAAATGACTAGGCTGATGAAGACCGAGTTTATGGCTGCCATTACCCAGCTTTCCGCTGAGAGGCGATTGCCCAAGGGAGTAATTCTGACTGCATTGGAATCAGCACTCGTCTCAGCATACAAAAAGGATTCCTTTTCTCCCGAGCAAGAGATTTCTGTCAAGATTGATCCTGAAACCGGGGGAGTCAGAGTATACCTTCAAAAGGTCGTGACCGAGTCGGTTAGCAACCCCTATCGAGAAATCTCCCTGGCTGAGGCTCAAAACTTGCAAGGTGGGGTTCAGGTTGGCGAGATTGTGGAGATGGAATCCACACCGAGAAATGCTGGGCGCATCGCTGCTCAGACAGCAAAACAAGTTATTCTGCAGAGGTTGCGGGAGGCAGAGCGCCATGCTACTTATGAGGAGTTCGCTAGCAAGGAGGGCGAGATTGTCACTGGAACCGTCCAGTTTATTGAACCTAGACAAATTCGTGTTGGATTGGGCAGGACAGAAGGGATTGTCCCCCTTGATGAGCAAGTGCCTAATGAGCGTTACAGAATAGGTCAGCGGCTCAAACTCTATGTTGTAGAGATAGTTCATGGCAGCAGAGGCCCTCAAGTAATACTGTCCCGATCTCATCGCAACCTATTGCGCAGACTTTTTGAATTGGAAATTCCTGAAATTAGTAACGGTGTTGTGGAGTTAAAGGCAGTAGCTCGGGAAGCCGGACACCGGAGCAAGGTGGCAGTGGCAACATCACAAGAAGGGATTGACCCAGTGGGTTGTTGTATTGGACCACGAGGGCTCAGGATACAAAGCATCGTAAATGAGCTAAATAGCGAGAAGATAGACGTAGTGCAATGGGATGGTGACCCCAAGACACTTATCCGTAATGCCCTTGGCCCAGCAGAGGTGGCAAGCATTGAACTCATTGAAAATACAGCTACAGTAGTTGTTCCTGACAACCAGTTGTCTCTGGCCATTGGTAGGGAGGGACAAAACGCCAGGCTAGCAGCAAAACTCACCAATTACCGGATTGATATTAGGAGTGCTTCCGCTGCTGAGGCGGAAAAGCCAAGTTTGGAGGGTGCTTCCGCTGTTGAGGCCGAAAAGGTGAGCTTGGAGCAAGCTGCTATTGAAGAATCACAGCCAGTAAGCGAATTGCCTTCTGCTCCAAGTGAACTTCAGTTGGTCGAGCCACCTGTTGGGAGTGAAGAGGAGGAGCCAGCTATCGCTCTAGCCTATTCAGAGGTTCTGTTTGAGCAGCCAGAGGAAAAGCCACAGATTCGCTTCGCTGAGGACGTTCTACCAAGGATATCAAAAGAAGAAAAGCCGAGCAGGGGAAAGGAGGCGAAGCCGAAGGCAAGTAAAGCTAAGAGCAAGAGCTACAAAAGGCAAGAGATTCACTTCGAGGATGAAATTGGACAGTAGACATATACCTCAGCGTACTTGCATTGCGTGTCGGCAGAGCAGAGATAAGAAAGATTTGGTTCGCTTGGTGCATACCAAGGATGGGATTGTTGAAGTAGATTCATCTGCCAAGAAATCCGGGAGAGGTGCTTACCTATGTCCCAAAAGGGATTGCTGGGAACTGGGGCTAAAGGGGAGTCGTTTGGACTATACTCTAAGAACCAAGCTCAGCCACGATAATCGTCAAGCTCTAGTAAGCTACGCTGATAAGTTGCCAGGGAGAGACTAAATTTGGCTAATCAGAAAGTAGACGACGTAACGTCAGCCTTACCCAAAATTGGGCTTGCATCCTCCCTGACTGTAAAGCAATTGGCTGATGAGTTAAATGTAGAACCAGTCAAGGTTATCAAACAATTCATGCGAAAGGGCATTATGGTCAATATCAACCAGGTTGTTGATTTTGACACCGCAGCAACAGTAGTGGCCGATTTTGGTTATGCTGCTCAGCAGAAGAAATTAGCTCGCCCGATCTACCATCCCCCTAAGAAGGAAGAGAAAAAGGGCTTACAAGCTCGCCCCCCGGTAATTACTGTTATGGGACATGTTGATCATGGCAAGACAACTCTTCTCGATTCCATCAGGCAGACAAATGTAACTGCTACCGAGGCGGGGGCTATTACCCAACATATTGGTGCTTATCAGGTGGAGCTAGATGGGCGCAAAGTCACTTTCTTGGATACCCCTGGACATGAGGCTTTTACTGCTATGAGAGCCCATGGAGCACAGGTAACTGATATTGTTATTCTAGTAGTCGCTGCTGATGATGGTGTTATGCCTCAGACCGTGGAAGCAATAGACCATGCTCGAGCTGCCGGGGTGCCTATACTAGTTGCTATTAACAAGATTGATAAACCCAATGCGAATCCTGATAGGGTAAAACAACAGCTTGCCGAATTGGGTCTGTTGCTGGAGGAGTGGGGGGGTGAGGTGATTTGTGTCGCTATCTCAGCCAAGAAAAGACAGGGTATCTCAGATTTGCTAGAGAATCTTCTTCTCGTTGCAGAAATGCTAGAGCTAAAAGCGGAACCTAATCACAAAGCGGAAGGGGTAGTTATTGAGGCTAAACTGGACAAGAGTAAGGGCCCTATGGCTACTCTCCTGGTTCAGAAAGGTACTCTTAGGGTAAGCGATGCTTTAGTGATCGGTGATACTCAAGGCAAAATCAGAGCCCTATTTGATTATAGGGGCAAGCAGATTAGGAAAGCTGAGCCTGCAACTCCTGTGGAAGCTCTGGGGATAAGCGGCGTGCCGCTGGCAGGAGATAATTTCATCGTCGTTGCTGATGAACATGAGGCGCGGAGGCTGCTGGAGAAACGGGAAGTCAAACGCACCCGCGCATCTGTGAGCTTGACCAGTCTTTCCAAGGGAATAGGCAGTGGCCAGCTAAAGGAACTCAACATAATTTTGAAAACCGATGTTCAAGGTAGCATTGAACCGATAAAACAATCTCTGGAGCAATTAAGCACGGGAGAGGTGAAGGTTAATGTTATCCATGCAGCCAGTGGCAGTGTCACGGACAGCGATATGCTCCTTGCTTCAGCTTCTAAAGGCATCGTTATCGGTTTTAATGTCAGTACAGCGCCTGGAGCGAAGCAGCTAGCTGAACGAGAGGGAGTGAGTATTCACCATTACAATGTAATCTATGAGTTGGTGGAAGACGTGGATAAGGTATTGAAAGGAATGCTTGAGCCAACTTATATTGATGTAGTAGCAGGGCGAGCTGAGGTACGAGCTGTTTTCGCTATAGCTGGGAAGAGCAAGGTTGCTGGAGCCTACGTTAGGGAGGGCAAGGTATGGCGAGATGCTCCAGCCAAGATACTGCGGCGAGGTAAAGTGATCTATGAATCTCGAGTCTCCAGCTTGAAACGTTATAAGGAAAATGTTAGGGAGTTGCCCGCCGGCCTTGAATGCGGAATAGGTATAGAGGGCTTCACAGATTGGCAGATCGCCGATACTATTGAGCTTTATCGGCAGGAAAAGGCAGCTTAGGGTATTCCTTCGTTTCAGGCTTTGTCCATTTTTTGTTCCTTCCTGACCGCGTTAGTTTTGATGAGGGTGAAATGGCTCGACGTAATGCACGGATAAGTAGCTTGCTTAAGCGAGAGATCAGCAAATTACTTGAGCGCACAGTTAATGATCCTAGGCTGTGTGGGTTTATTTCGGTAACCGATGTTTCGCTGTCGTCTGACCTTGAGTATGCTAAGGTATTTGTTAGTATCTTGGGGAGTGACGCTGATAAGAGGGAGGTGCTAAAGGGTTTTGACGCTGCCTCAGGGTTTTTGCGTAAGGAATTGGCGTCGCGCTTGACTTTGAAATGTGTTCCAAAGCTTAGCTTCTATTGTGATGATTCTATTGAACGTGGGGCTAGGTTACTCAAGTTAATTGAGCAAGTCGAGAGCCTCAGTAATAAAAGCGAAAATAATTAGCCAATAGGTATTGACATTCCTATCATATTCAAGTAAACATATATTTAAGGAGGTACAAATGCAAGCATATTGTTTCAAGTGTCGCAAGAAGGTAGATATCAAAAATGCGCAGTCTGTCACTCTTAAGAATGGGAGGCCAGCAGTTCAGGGGGTTTGCTCCATATGCGGGACTAAGGTGTATAGGATCGGCAAGGGTTAATTTTTAGGAAACGCCAGGCGGGGCTGATGACAGCCCCGCCAAGCTATTTTCGGGCGGGAGCAAGGGGTTAGCAGCTAGACTATTGTTGCTAGCCAATACAATATCGACAGCTTAACTTGTGACCTGCGGATATGTGCGGCGTGTACTTCTGGCGCATCCCGACACGGGTTAATGTGGAATAGGAGGCGAATGAGTTATGGGAGTAATAAATGTAGCCATCATAGGCGTAGGCAATAGTGCTTCCTCACTGGTCCAAGGCATTTACTATTACAAGGATGCTAGGGAGGATGAGTTTGTTCCTGGCTTAATGCACGTCAATCTCGGAGGATATCATGTGGCTGATATCCATTTCGTTGCCGCATTTGATATAGACATAAACAAAGTCGGCAAGGATCTAGCCGACGCTATTTTTACCCCACCCAATAATACCTTCAAGTTTTGTGATGTGCCTCAAACCGGCATCCGAGTTGAGCGCGGCATGACCCACGATGGACTGGGCAAATATCTTTCTCAAATTATAACTAAGGCACCGGGGCAAACTGCTGATATCACAGGTATTCTCCAGGAGACTGAAGCTGACGTCGTGCTAAACTATTTGCCTGTAGGGAGTGAGGAAGCAACCAAGTGGTATGCAGAGCACGTGATAGCGGCCCGCTGCGGCTTCATCAATTGCATACCAGTCTTCACCGCTCGCGAGCGCTATTGGCAGAACCGATTTGCTGCCAAGGGACTGCCTGTTATTGGGGATGACATCAAGTCTCAAGTCGGTGCGACTATTACCCATCGTGTATTAACCAAGCTTTTTCGTGACCGTGGCGTTAAATTAGAGAGAACTTACCAATTGAACTTTGGTGGAAATACTGACTTCTATAACATGTTAGAGCGGGAAAGATTAGAGTCCAAGAAGATTTCTAAGACTAATGCTGTTACCTCACAGTTAGACTATGAAATTGGGGCTGACAACATCCACGTTGGCCCTAGCGATTACGTGCCTTGGCTAGCTGACCGCAAATTCTGCCACATAAGAATGGAAGGACGTACATTCGGCGATGTCCCATTAAACCTGGAGATGAAGCTGGAGGTATGGGATAGCCCTAATTCAGCCGGAGTAGTCATTGATGCTATAAGGTGCTGCAAACTAGCCCTGGACCGCGGCTTGAGCGGAGCTATAGTGGCACCATCAGCCTATTTCATGAAATCCCCGCCAATTCAGTATTCCGATGATGAAGCTCGCCTCAAAACTGAGGCATTCATCACAGGACAGGAGCAAAAAGGCCCAGTTTCATTACCTGAACCACAGTTGGTTGAGATCAGGGGCTAAACCAAAGGAAGATAGCTGGGCAAACATGGCTCAGAGGCAACCGATTATTATGTTACCTTGCTTGGTGAGGCCCAACTGGGTCTGATGCCTTTAGGTGGCTTCAATGGTAACCCTGGTGGTGACAACAGGTTCTGGCTCAATGGATCTCTATGCCCAGAAACTTTCTGAAAGGCTGGACGTCCCTAAAGTCTACTCAGACATCTATCAGCACATTTCCGAGAGGTTTAACATCTCTTGGTTATCAAGAGAAGCATTGAGGGCTGTCCTGGATGACTGGAATTTCATAAAGCTGCTCAACAAATTGAGTGGAGTAGTGCATTTGCCTAACCAGCACCTGGGGCGCTATGGGAACTTCCTCAAGACACCCTACATCATAACCGTCCATGACCTCATAAGGTATTTTGATCTCAAGGGATACGGAACATATATTCATCGTCCCAATTCTAGGGATAGATTCTACCTGAACCGTGATTATAGAGGCGTCACAAAGGCAACGAGAATAATTGCAGTATCCCAGGCTACTAAGAGAGACCTAATGTATTACCTTAGAATACCTGAAGAACGGATAAGCATTGTCTATGAAGGTATCAACCATACAATTTTTAGGGCCTCGGCTCAGCCTAGTGACTTTGCATATCCTTACATCCTCTTTGTCGGTTCGGAACAGCCGAGAAAGAACCTGCCGACCTTAATCAGAGCATTTGGAAAGCTGAAGGAACGAAAGCAGTTTAGAGACCTAAAGTTGGTCAAAGTAGGCAAGGCTGGGGGGAAGGAGACAGATTTCAGGGAACAAACAATGAACGTCATAAAATCCCTAAATTTAGACGGGGAAGTGATATTCACCGAGTTTGTCTCTGGGGAAGATTTGAGAGCCCGCTACTGCGGTGCTGAGTGCTTTGTTCTCCCCTCCCTGTACGAGGGTTTTGGCTTTGCTCCGCTGGAGGCAATGGCTTGTGGCTGCCCAGTGATAACCTCTGATAGCTCCTCATTGCCAGAGGTGGTAGATGGGGCGGCAATCAAGGT
>JAUVWD010000004.1 GCA_030604285.1 Chloroflexota bacterium | reverse complement strand
TAACTGATCCAGAGTCAGTCGTCCTACCGCTAGACTAATCCCCAACAGGTTCATATTATAGCTACTTCACTCCTCTGGAGCAATACTCGAATGCTTGACAGGACCACCTGGGTTGCTTAACACTTTTGCTAGTCTGGCAGTAGTCAGACCCTTGCCGCGCCTAACCTGAAATAAGTCACTCCCTCCAATTCCCACTCTCTGAGCCCACTGCTTTTGGACATGTGCCATGCAGGCTTGCTCCCTTGTCACTTCGCCTTCACACTTCGGCGTTCATCCAAAGCCGCGAAACACGGAGCAGTGACAAAGCCAAGCTAACAATTCCTACCCTCATTCGAGCTGCCCAAAATGCGTCTTACCCCTAGACCGATATTCACGATGCCAAACGGGGGATACGCCTTTGGTTTGCTTTGGAAGCAAAAGGTCGCTGCTCTCAATGACATTAACAGACTCAAGACAGAACTTGCCCAGCAAGCATCAGAGGATTATGCGACTTGGCGATGAGGCTACTTCCGCCACCGTCAAATAGTGAAGGGGACAAACGAGGCAAGGCATCCAATCACTGGTAGGGCAGTCATTCTTCGCCTTGGATCCCAATAAACTCTCGCATATTTGGTTGATCGGATGCAGAGTAAGCATAGGTCAGAACAACCATCTGGAACATAGTGTAGAGTGTTTCATCGTCGGTTGGAGCATCGACCCATGCAAGAGCCGACCGAGCATCCTCTACGATTTCAGAAAAAACCTTGGAGGCGTGCTTTTGCCAGAACTCTCTGTCATATGAACATTGGTTCCACCGGTCAATAAAAGCTACAGATAGGTGGCGCACAGATGGGGGAAGCAATTCCATCGTTGTGAGTACCTCTTTCTTGAGCTCTTCGGTCCGGCTTTCTTTCTTTAAGTAGTACTCGACCAGGCGATAGAATGGTTTCCCCTTAAATTGTGACCTCAATTGTTCTACACTTAGCTTTTCCATAACACATCAGTGTGATTTCTCATAACATACCCACCAGCACAGCCGGCGGAACTGGCTGACGGATACTGTAACTAGCCGAATTGTTCTTGTCAACACTCACGAGAATTCGCATAGGTTAGAGGTGGCATATCTATTTCAAAAAGAGGGTAACGCCTTTAGGTTTGGTTCCCAAGAATGGGAAATTGAAAGCAGCATTACCCCAGGAAAACAAGCGACGGGAACTATGTGCTTCGCTCCAAGAACCAAGTGTCTAGCAATACAACTCACGCTATTTTTGCTTTTAAAAAGCCGCAAAACCCGCCAGTCTCGTTGAAATTTGACAAATTAAGCGTGGATATGTTAAACTACAAACGTCCCGAGTAGCCGAGCTAAATCCGTAGAGTCAGGATACCAAGTAAGCAGAAGCTGAAGAAAGTGCAAAGAAGTAATAGAATTGGGCACAAGGGATGTGAAGCTGAAAGGTAAGACAGGCCACCAAAGGCGAGGTTACTTGGGACAATTTTCTTACGCTGGTTACAAGCATCCCCGTTTACTCTCTGGCATTACTACAAGGCAGCTTCACAAGCCGATTTCACATTGGCCATTTTCTGACCCTTCCCTCGGATGAACAGCATGGGTACGCCTTTGCCTTTGATTTTCTGGGAGGCGAGAAAGCGAGACTAGCTACGAAAACCATGTAATAACCATGTTCCTAGCTACAAAATAGATGCTGCTTTTGCCTATAAAAAAGTCCCAAGATACGCTACTTCCTTGAGAAACAATCAGAAATTCCCTGGCTATCAAGGGACAATCTAAGGCCCAACCAGATTTCACATTACGTCGAGAGGGAGACCCTTGTTCCTATTATCGTCTCCGTGTTTTGGAGCTGTGGGGCACTGCAGTTTACGTTTGACGCACTGCTTCTATTCAACTGTTTCGCCCCACCTTTGATAAAAGCCGTATTTGTCTAAGAGATTGCTTCCGAGATCTAGCTTTATACCTCGTCTGGACTGATATTGCTGTTTTCTGTTTGCGTTTCGGCAAATTCGTACACGCTAGTCTATCTTCAACGTACTGTTTCTATTTCTGATTGTCCTATAAGCTCTTCTAGTTGAGGTTGGCCGGGAGTACGATTGAGTTAGGTAGCGATTGAAACCAGGCCAAATTGCAGGGGAGTACGGTCAGCCAGAATGGAACTCCAAGCCAGTCTACACGCTGACTCATTTGGCATCGGTTATGTCCTCGGGAATGGTGGGAGTGCCAACAGCGGAAGCAATGAAGGCAAGCTCTGCCAACTGGACCGCCGTGAACAACAACCCAACATACCACCTATATGGTGTGTGGGGAGGCTCATGAAGCGCTGTTCTTAGGGTCGTGGCCCCAGGACCCATCCGCCACTACGATGGCAGTTCGTGGAGCTCGATGAGCATATGATGCGAGAGGTGTTGCCCTTAATCGGTGAGTGCTGTAATCGTATCAGTTTCAGCACGACCCCTGAGATTGCTTCGCTGCTTGCCACGCCTTCGGCTCGCAACGACAATGACGGGGATCTGTGGTGAGAAGAGGCTCCGATTGCGAAGAGCGTCAGCGACGCGGCAATCTCGTTGCGCCTAGTTCCAGTCTACTGCTAAATCACCCGCGAGGTGAGCCTTTTCAATCTACACCCACGGACCGAGGTGTTGACGTAGGAGGTTGAGCCAGCTAAGTTTTGCTTGCTATACTTGTGGCAGAGGGTAGTATGACTGATTGGGACAGTTGCCAAAGGGCTTTAGGGGTATATTTCAATGACGTCTCCTTGTTGGAGCAAGCCTTTGTCCACAGTTCCTACCTTAATGAAAATCCTGATTTCCCGCTGCCCAACAATGAGCGGCTTGAGTTCTTGGGCGATGCGGTTCTTGACTTCATAGTGGCCGAAAACCTTCATACGGGATATCCTGAACTGCCTGAGGGAGAGCTGACCATGATTCGTGCTTTTCTGGTTTGTCGCGAGAGTCTGAATGAGGTAGCTTCGTCACTCAAACTTGGTGATTGGCTTTTGCTGGGGCGAGGTGAGGAGGCAACCGGAGGGAGAGCAAGACAAAGCAATCTGGCAAATGCCATGGAAGCGGTAATCGGAGCCATATATCTTGACCAGGGGTTAGACATAAGCAAAAAATTCGTCCTTAGGCAACTTGAGCCATTTCTAGAAAGGATAAGAGCAGGGGGATAAGCCCTAACTACAAAGCATTATTGCAGGAGTTCATTCAAAAGCAAACACAGTTAACGCCAAATTACCATGTGACAGAAGCCATTGGTCCTGACCATGACAAACAGTTCACAGTTGAAGTTGTGATAGAAAGAGAGGTATTGGGCAGGGGGATGGGAAAGAGTAAGAAAGCTGCTGAAGTAGAAGCAGCAAGGATAGCATGGGAGAAATTGAGGTGTAGCCATGGGCAAAAGGGATTATGCATGGAGAGAACCCAAGAAAGCTAAAAAGGAGCCGAAGAAAAGAAAGGGAATCTCTGAGCTCTTGCCACAGGAAGAGGTGGAGGTAATTAAGAAGGGCAAGAAAGAGCCAAGGACTGAGGAATAACGGGTTGGCAGCATATTTGGAACTCTACCATAGTAGCAAGCTAAAGGAGCGAGTGGAGGCAGCCAGGGCTCTATTGCACAGTTGCCATGTTTGCCCTCGTTCTTGTAGGACTAACCGCTTGGACGGTGAGCTAGGCAAATGTCGCACAGCTAACGACGCCGTGGTGTCAAGCTGTGGTCCTCATTTCGGCGAAGAAGCACCGTTGGTGGGGAAATATGGCTCGGGTACCATATTCTTCACTAATTGCAACGTTAGATGCCTTTTCTGCCAGAATTATTCTATAAGCCAGCTAGGCGAAGGTGAAAAGGTTAACAACCAAGAGCTAGCTGCCATGATGCTCTCCCTTCAAGCTCGAGGTTGTCACAACATAAATTTGGTATCGCCAACCCATGTAGTCCCTCAAATTCTGGAGGCGTTGGAGGTAGCCATAGAATCAGGGTTACACATTCCATTGGTTTATAACACCGGCGGCTACGATTCCGTAGAAACGTTGATAATACTCGATGGCATTGTCGACATGTATATGCCGGACATGAAATACAGCGATGAAAACATTGCCAAGGAATTGTCAGGGATTGAGAACTATCCGCAGGTAAACAAGGCAGCAGTCAAGGAGATGCACCGACAGGTAGGCGATCTACAAACAAGCCAGGAGGGAGTAGCGCAACGGGGGCTCTTGGTACGCCATCTCGTGTTGCCCAAGGGCTTAGCGGGAACAAAGGAAGTAGTTAAGTTCATTGCTGAGGAAATTTCCCGAAACACTTATGTCAACATCATGGCTCAATATCATCCTTGCTACAGAGCCCATGAGATTTCGAGTTTAGCAATGCGAATATCAAGACCGGAGTTTCAGGAGGCAGTAGAGCTCGCTCGCCAAGCAGGTTTAAGTCGGCTGGATAAGGCTCAGTCAATAATTTTGAAGCTTTGAAATGGCACAGATGGCTCATCTTTCAGCCACGATCCATGGCCGCGTACAAGGCGTCTTCTTCCGCTATTTTGTTTGCGACCTAGCTAGAGAACTAGGATTGAAGGGATATGTGAGCAACTCACCTAGTGGTGATTCCGTGGAGGTTCAAGCTGAGGGAGATAAGGGGCAGCTGGATAAGCTAGTAGAACAACTCAAGATAGGTCCCCCCGGAGCTCGGGTCGGGAAGGTAGAGACAAACTGGGCAGACTGCTCGGGCAGATTCAGTGATTTTCGCATCAGATATTAGTTCTATAGGAACAGCCCCTTCCGAATATCTAGAATAATTTCTGCCATCAAATCAGGCTCCGTCGTAAAATATGGCTTGGAGAATTCTATTCATATAGCTGAATGGAGCAAGCCATCCCTTTGGCTATGTTGCGGAGCAAGCTTCACCGGCATTTCTATCTTGCTAGCTTCTCCATAATTCCCTCTTCCCGGCCTGGGCAAGCTGCAGTTATCTTAACAATGTCCTTCACCCAGGCTCTGCTCGGCGACAAGATAAATTCCGCTTTTGCCACCACTCTTCTTCACCAAGTGAATTCCCTCGATGATCATGCTCCTGTCCACTGCCTTACACATGTCATAAATATTCAGAGCAGCTATAGACACTGCGATCAACGCCTCCATTTCAAATCCTGTTCGCCCAACGCCCCTGGCGGTAGCAGTAATTTCAACAAAGTCGGCACTCTCTGGAATATGAAACTTAATCGCAACATTGGTAAGTAGCAGCGGATGACATAGAGGTATAAGACGAGGGGTTTCTTTTGCTGCCAGAATCCCGGCTGTCTGGGCTACAGCAAAAACGTCTCCTTTCGCTATCCGGCCTCGACGAATAAGCTCCAAAGTCGCACGCTTCAGCTTCACCTTGCACTCTGCCACTGCTTGACGTTCTGTTTCTTTCTTCTGGGTAACGTCTATCATATGGATTTGCCCTGGCTCCATTCTCAACCTCCGATCTGATACATTTTTCGCTTCACAAGGACAGCAGCATCCGTCAAATGATGATGCTCCGGCTTAGAAGCAACCGCTTCTACAATTAACTGCTTTATCTCCTGTATTGAAGCATTGCTGCGCAAGGGCTCCTTTAAGTCAATTCCGTCGTAGGACAAAAGGCAGGAGCACAAGCGCCCACACGAGGTAAGCCGTATCCGATTGCAACTGGAACAAAAAGGCTCTGTCATGGGGCTAATAAAGCCTATGGTGCCTGTAGCTCCAGGCAAACGAAAATACTTCGCAGGGCCGTTGCCGGTCTTGGGCCAGCAGGGCTCAAGCGCCCTGATCAACTCAATACGCTGTCGCACTTCACTCGACGGTACAAATTCCGTTACGTCAGTAAAAGGCATAAGTTCAATGAATCGAACATGCCATCCTTCCTTGCAGGTCATGCTAGCGAAGTCAAGCACCTCATCATCATTTATACGCCGCATCACTACCATGTTTATTTTCACCGGGCAAAGATCAGCACCTATTGCTGCCTCAATTCCATCAAGGACATCCGCCAATTCTCCCAAGCGTGTAATGTGCCGAAATCTACCAGCCTTAAGCGTGTCCAAGCTCACATTTACTCGCTTTAGGCCTGCCTGCTTGAGTTCGAGAGCATACTTCTTGAGAAGCGTGCCATTTGTGCTTAGAGATATGTCGTCAATTCCCTCTATCTGCGACAGCATTCGAATAAGTATAGGTAACTCTGACCTAACCAATGGTTCACCGCCGGTAAGCCTTACCTTCATTATGCCTAGTGCTCCCGCGGCTCGGACGACGGCGCAAATCTCTTCGTAGGAGAGAAGATCGCCATGTGGTATCAGCGGGACACCCTCGGATGACATACAATATATGCAGCGTAGGTTGCAGCGATCAGTGACTGAGATTCTGAGATAGTCTATGCCACGTTGAAAAGAATCAAAGAGTTTGGCCATTTGGTTCTCCTTTAGCCATAGTCACGAGCCTTACCCCTTCCACCTGGCTAAAAACAGCTCCTTGGCTTATTGAGCGAATTGTTTTCTCTGGCTCAACCACCTTAACGCCCGCAATGACATCCACACCCCAATCAAACAAAACGAGCGACAGAGGGCTAGTAGGCCCTATTACGACAACAAAGCCGTTCTTGCTTAGGTGTAACAACTTCTCTACAGTGTGATTTATGAATGAAGTTCCCGTGATGCCAACCACATCAGCTTGAGGCAGTATTCCTTCCGCTGCTTCTGCTGGCAAAGCTCCCTCCTGCGGTTTCTCCTCTATTACCCAGACTTTCCTTGCTAGTTTTCCCAGTCTCGAAACCCAGGGGAAGTGACCCACTATGGCTATATTCTTGCTCCTTCCTCGCTCTGCCAGAATATCAAAGGCATTTTGCTCAGTGCATTTAGATTTATCGATGTCTATCAACGAATTGATGGCTGCCATTCCAATTGAGGCCTCCAAAAGGTTGTCCGATTGAACATACTGTGCCAGCCCTAATGCAGACTTTTGGGTCAAGCTTCCCACGTCTCTTACTGCCCTGTGGTATGGATGGTCTTCATGTAACGTGGACGCCAATCCCCAATTTCTGCTTAGCACCGCGGTCCAGAAGACGCAAGCGTGTACTTGGCGAACCGGGCTATCTTCACCCAAGCTAGAGACTAAGTCGTCGAGGATTCCCATGTTTCCCTCCTATTAGCTGTGAGGTACAAGGTGCCCAAGCAATCCCGTAAGTGCGCTACTCGTATAGGATTGCTTTCCCCCTCACGATATTGGGAGCTACTTGCCATCTACAGCACCTCCTTTAGCCCGGCAGGCAGGTCTTCAGGATGATCACATATTACCGGCTCGATAAATGGCTGACCGCTTTTTGCCTCCATTATGTTTCTCCCCGTTTCAGAAAGAAGAAGCTTAATGAACTCCACAGCAAGGTCTTTGTTTTCCGCATGCAGAGGTATGGTGATGCCATATACGATGGGCTTGCCACGCTTAGCAGCGTAGGTGGGAGGAGGGCCGGGCTTCTTCATAATCTCTACAAATGCTGCCTTATAGAAGTCCTCTACGCCAGGCAACTCCATATCCGTTTTGGAGAGGTTAATGTGATCATCGAGCTCAATGAAATTCAATCCATGTTGCACAGCTACTGAACGGTATTCAAAGGCATAATCCAGATCCCCTGTCTCAAGCGCAATAATGAGGTCAACTGACTTCTTACTCACTATTTCTTCGCTGCCACCAGGCCTAGCATCACTAGTGCCACCTTTTCTGCCTCGTTCATGCTCAGTTCCCGGAATAAGGGCGTCATACAGCCCGTTAGCACTGGGGTCGGGGGTGAGACCAAAGTCAGCAGCTTCATCATGGTAATATTTCTGAGCTAACTGGATGACCAGGAGCGTTGTATAGCCGCAAGGGTCATCATCGGGATTACTGTGCCCATAGCTCACAGGGGCAGTTCTGAGCACATCGTACCACGTGCGTGTGCCACTTGCCATATCCTGAGAACCAGGCGCATCGTCACGGTAGCAAAGCACCATCTTGTTTCGGGCGAAGGCGATATACCAATCGGCGTAGCCATCATCGTACAGCCTCTCAGGGATAAGGGCATAATCGGCGGAAGCGATTATGTCCGGTGGGTTCTCACCAGCTTGCTCTTGTGCTATCGCTCTGCTTATTATCTCAGCACTTCCACCCGATTCAAGCACGATATCGACGTTGGGATCTTGTTTCTCAAACTCGGCTTTCAATTGCTCGAACGGCACCTTTAGGCTTCCCGCATGAGAAATTGTTAGCGTCTCCGTCTGTGGACCACAGCCAAACATCGTTACGACTAAGGCTAAAGCCATAATAATTAGAGCCATCTTTGCCAATATACCTTTCGTCAGAAACCTCCTTTTCTAGAAAACGTGAATTGCAGAAGCTTTAAATGTAATCCATGCTCTTACGCCCTTTCTTAGCTCAAGTTCATCGAGCGCCTGGCGTGTAATCAGGCAGACGAAATCTGGTGGCAAGGTTACTGTGACATAGACAACTGAGCCTCTATCGGCGATGTCGGTTACCATGCCTTGAAAGCAATTTCTAGCTGTCGATTGAAGCGGTTCTTGAGAAATGAGGATATCTTCGGGGCGAAGCGAAAGGCGTACTTCGCCTCTGGACTCGGTTATTGCCCTGAGTCTCACACCGCCGATATCGATAAGGGCACAGCCATTTTCTCCATCCTCAGCCCTGCCGGTAAAGATATTTCGTGAAAGAGCAAATCTAGCTACGAATTCCGAACTCGGCTGACGCAGGAACTCCTCTGGAGTTCCCACCTGGGCTATTGAGCCATCGTTCAGCACAGCAACCCGATGCCCCAGCGCCACTGCTTCTTCAAAATCATGCGTCACATGGATAGTGGTAACCTTCAGCCGGCGGTGCACCTCCCTCAATTCTCTTTGCATCCTTTCCCTGGTCTCAGGATCCAGAGCGCCTAAAGGTTCGTCAAGCAAAAGCACCTTAGGCTCAGTAACTAGCGCCCGGGCTAGAGCCACCTTTTGCCTCTCACCGCCACTCAAAGTGACAGGGCTTCTCTTTAGCAGATGTGGAATTCCCACTGTCTCAGCCATAGCAGCTATCTTTGCCTTTATTTCCTGTTTGGGGTACTTCCTTAATCTAAGGCCAAAGGCAATATTCCCCTCTACAGAAAGGTGAGGGAAAAGAGCCTGGTCTTGGTAAACAATCCCAATTCCCTTTTTCTCAGGATTGAGCTTGGTGACTTCCCTGCCATTAATCCAGACCTCCCCCTCAAGCACTGGATAGAGCCCAGCAATAGCCTCCAGGAGGACGGTTTTTCCTGCACCTGTGGGTCCTAGGATGATGAAATACTCACCTGGCTTGATATCGAGATTGATGTCTTGAAGCGTAAAACCACCCAAATTGACCTTTAGCTTCTTTATGGCGATCATGCTTTCTCCCCCCTGTAGGCTATGGTCCTAAGCACGATAAATGCAATGAGGGAGATAAGAATTGCCAGAGCTGCTACCGGTCCAGCGTACTCTAGCCCGAAGTCGAAGCGATCAGCAACTAGGACAGGAAGTACCTTTGTGTTCCACCCGAAAAACGAGGCGCTATAGGCTATAATGACTATGGCACCAAACTCACTTAAGCCACGAGCCCACATGAGCACTGAACCCGCGAAGATGCTTCTCCAGGCTAAAGGCAAGGAAATTCGGAAGAATGCGCTCCAGGGCGAAGCTCCCAAAGTTCTTGCTACCTTCTCCAACCTGACATCCACAGCTTTGAAGCCTTCCTTAGCTGAATCAATGAGGAAGGGCACACTGACAAACATCATGGCGATGACTATCCCGGCAAAAGTCCGGAAAAAGTCGATACCTATGCCGTGAAAGACCTTGCCACAAAGAAAATTGCTCCCGAAGACAAAGAGGAGGGCAACGCCAGCCGCGGAATGGGGGATTACAATAGGCACATCAATAATTGCCTCGAGAAACCGCTTTCCCCTAAATTGGCGTCGCGCCAGAAGGTAAGCTAAGGGAACTCCGAGAAGCAGCCCCAGCAAGGTAGCCATTAGGGCGGCGCAGATGGTGAGCAAAATGGAAGAGTACACATCCTCCCCGAGCAGGGTGTTCCATAATGTCCCGGGAGAAGAAGAGAATATCGTCTTAATCAGGGGGACAAAAATGAAGAGCAACATAAGGGTGCCCAGTACGACAAAAACTATGCTCATGCTGTCAGGCTTTCTCCAGATTCCCATTTAACCCTCCTTTAAGTGGCATAAAGCGCCTCGTTTCTTCACGCCACACTTCAAGTCTTTGCAAGCAGCTAGCTCAGGTAATATCCCCATATCCGGAGCAGCATTCATCCGCCGCTCAATAAAAGGGGAACAAAAATAGCACCTCTTAAAACGAGGTGCCATAAGACCATTAAGGAAATCCATCTCCTCTCCTTTCCAAGCATGGGAGGCATAAGCATTTCTGCCTATACCCTCGAGACTTCCAGTCTACCGGTTGCTTGCCATAGGTTCCCCTTTAGGCGCAGCAACTCGGAGAGAGCCGATATCTAATCTTGCCACATGATACTATAGACTCGACGTGCCGTCAATGTACAAAAAACAAGTTCAGTGCAGCAATTCTGCGACGGTGCGATTTCCAATGTTCTGCGGGTGATATTTGAGTAGTGCACCATAGTTCGGGTCCGGCCCTTTTTCCTTCATAGTATTTCCTACTGCCTCTTCTAGGGTGAGAGTTCCCTCGCATAGCAACTCAATGAGATAAGGAGTGGCTTCGTCCACGTAACCAAGATCCACAGTAGCATCCCAGGCAAGATAGGCGGAAGCGCCCTTACCAATGAATGCTTGTGCCAGATCATCAAGATAGAGGCAGGAGCAGCCCATCATTATGATAATCGTGTTATCGAACTGCCCTTCCATGGTCTGGGTGACGAATCTATCTCCTATAGCGAAAACCCAAGGATGATTTTGGTCGATCCTCGCCATAGCCAGTTGATCAGTCAGTTGTTCAGTAACATGTTTTATTTCCCTATAAGGTTCGTTAGTAAAGAGACAGGTTCTGTAGATTGCCTCTCCCTCGCTGCCGAGCAAGCCAGAGTGAGCGCGAAAGATGATCAACTCATAGCTATGACCTGGCACTCTACGATAAAGGTCCACGGTAACAGCATCACCCTGGTAAAGGTCAACTTCAAAGCCGTAGTCCTCAAGCTGCGCGGTAACGTTGCTAATAAAAGCCACGTTTGGCTGAAGGCTATGAAGCTGGTCAATTATCGCTGCCCTAAGCTCGCTAGGATGGCTTAAGCTAGCTGGCTTGCTTGCAGGGGAGGTACGGATAAGGGCGACGACAGCGACGACCCCCAGCACGATAGCCAGCCACGCAAACCAGGGCAAGCCTCTTTTGACCGGCCTACCTTTCGTTTGCTTCTTGGCTTTGGGCTTGGCCAATGTGAGCCTCGTTGTGTGAATATGAAGGAAGTCTTTAATGCCTTTGCTAGGCAAATTTCACGGTTTCTTCAAAAGCTCGTTATATTCGTCAACGCTGAGCTGCACTTCTCCTAAAACCCCACTTATCAAAGGACAAGCTAAAATTCTTCCAAGGTGGTGAGGGATGGTGGTAGTTCTTCCATCTGGGTGTCGGCAAAAAGCGTGGTTCCCTTTCTGCCGCACCTTCTTAAATCCCAAAAGAAACAGCAACTTCTCCATCCTCACGGCATCGATGAGAGGAAGCTTAGTCAAACCAACATCTCGATTTGCTGGATGCCGGCAAACTCGGGCAAATGTCTTCTTGCCTCGGGGTCCATTTCCTCCAAGCACAGTTCACGCACCTCTTTCAAGTTTGCTTGAAGTTCATCAAGACTTTCTGCTTGGGTGTGGGCACCAGGGATTCCAGGGACAATACCAACATATAAATTGCTTTCTGGATCCCTTTCAATATAAGCAGTTATCCTATTCATTCACGAACCTCCTCCCTTAAGATTTGGTTTCCCACAATGCAATTGTGGCAAGTCCAATGGTCTGATGCTATTTAGATTAGCAAGTTCACCCTTAAAAAGGAGGGCAAGTCTTGTTAGTACCTTGCCCTCCTTCTTGCGTCACTGCGAGGCGGCCCGGGCAAAGCAAGGGATCTGCCGTGGAAATCTCTGAAGCTCAGCTATCAGTCCTGGGGCGCCCTAGGACTATGGTAGCCGCAGCTATAATCGCCGTACCAAGAGCAAGCCAAGGTGTGGGAATAGCCCGCTTGTTGGGTGGCTAAGCCTCTCCTTTTTCTCAGCGTCCAAGCAACACCGCCACGCAGTGCTACTATCAGCCCTGATGCGCCGCACTGGGAGATAGCGGGGCTCCTTCCCACAGGTCGCTTGGCTGTAATATCAACATTATGTGATTCTGGATCCAGTCCCCCATCATTCACGACTGATGAGAACTTGTTCAACGCCCCTCCCATACGTCACCCCGTTGCTGCAGCAATCGGTAAAAGACAATCGCCTGTCTCAAAAGACACGCGAGCTTTCCTGCTATTCCTGCGAGCCACACTCGCCTCCCTGACCTTTGAGCGTCTCCACAGCGTGGGGGAGCACAGGTAAGATCGGCTCAAGGCATTCACGCACCGCCTTAGGACTACCGGGCAAATTAATAATCAAGCAGCCCCCGCGTGTGCCAGCAACTGCCCGACTTAGCATTGCCATAGGAGTCTTTCCTAAGCTCTCGGCTCTCATCGCTTCAGCAAAGCCAGGGACCACCCTGTCTACTACGGAGAGGGTTGCCTCAGGGGTAACGTCCCTAGGACTGAGGCCAGTGCCGCCCGTGGTTATGATCACGTCTATCCCGTCTTTGTCTGCCCATTCAACTAACCTCTCGGCAATGAGTTTCATATCATCGGGAACGATATTATGACTCACTATGCGAAAATCTACGGTGGAGAGAATTTCTCGAATAACTTCGCCACTTGTATCTCGGCGCTCGCCGCTCCACCCCTTATCACTAACAGTCAATATTCCTACGGTAAACATTTCTTCTCACGCGTCATTGTGAGACCCCTCGCTATCGGTTAGGGCACCAGTTGAGCCTAGCTTATTTCTTATGGAAATATCAATGTTTTTCATGTTTCCAACCCCTTTCAATGTTGAAACCATAGCTACCAAGACCTTGGCAATAATGTCTTTAACGAAAGGCTTCATGAAGACCTGCTTGCCATTAACAAACAGGAAGGTATCACCCTCAGTCTCTAAGATGAAATTCTCTTCTATGAAGTCAGCGATCGCCTGAGTATCGGTCAATGGAAATTGAGGTACATCAGTATCAAATGATCCATCACTGACAATGGCAGCAAGCTCTCCGGTGGAACACAGCAAGTCCTCCCCGAGCTCTCTTCTATGCACTTCAATTTTGGGCGCTTTGCCCTTTCTAAATCCCTCAACAAGGACAAGATCGAATTCACCACCAACAATATGCAAAATCTCTTCAATTGTAGGGTCGCGATCCACACTTTTGATTAACACAAGCTTATCAGGCGAACTAACGACCACAGCATCGCTGCCTGCCTGGGCAAACGTCCAGCTATCTTTCCCTGGCTTGTCTACATCTATACTACGTGGGCTATGCTTCACAGCGGCAATTCGGTATCCCCGCCTTTTGAATTCGCTGATCAGCCTCTCAATGAGTACTGTTTTGCCAGCCCCAGATTTACCCACGATAGAAACAACTGGCGTCATCTTTCTACTCCTCCAATAATTCGTCTTCATTCCAATCTAGCATCTGCACCTTGACTATGTCTCCTGTCATAACTCCTTTTGTATTTTCAGGGATAATAGCTAAGCCGTTGGCTTTCCCCATTGATGTCAAGATCCCTGAACCCTGGGGTCCTGTGAGACGCGCACGGTATTGACCACCACGCTTCGTAACCATCACCCGCGCAAACATGCGACGTCTATCACTATTTTCAACATTATCCTCAATGATTGCTTGAATAGATGGCTTTACAAGGTTTTTCTTTCCCATCATCTTCAGAATAGCGGGTCGGGCGAATTGCTCAAAGGTAACCATGGAGCTTACTGGATTACCTGGCAGACCCAAGTGGGGCACCCTTTTCTTTATCCCACCTTCAGTCTTACTAAGCACCCCAAAGGCAGATGGTTTTCCCGGCTTCATGCATATTGTCCATAAAGCAATCTCTCCATGCTTTCTCAGAACATCCTTTACTACATCGTAATCTCCCTGAGATACACCCCCCGAGGTGATGAGCATATCGGCATCCAAGCCTTCGTTGATCTTTTCGGTCAGTACTCGAATCGAGTCGCGCCCTATACCAAGGATTTTGGGAATCCCACCGTAGCGCACTATTTGAGCAGCAATGGCATAGGTATTGCTATCATGAATTTTACCCAGAGGTAACGGCTGGTCGGGGCCGATAAGCTCATCCCCAGTAGCCAGAACGGCAACGATTGGACGACGAATAACTAACGCAGTGCAGCGCCCTAGGGAAGCTAGCAGCCCTATCTGCGAGGGGCGAAGCAAATCTCCCTTCTTCAAGACTAACTCTCCCGCTGCAACATCTTCGCCTTTATATCGAACATTCAAGCCCTTCTCCACCCAGGAAAATATGCCGATTCGCGACAGATTACCTTGGGTTAACTTACGGTCAACTTCGTCAGTATCCTCAAATCGAACCACGGCGTCAGCGCCTTCAGGCAGGGGCGCCCCCGTCATAATACGAATGGCCGTGCCAGGTTTAACCTCTTCTCCAGGCATAGAACCGGCCGCAACCTCTCCGACAACGGCCAGCTCCTTAAGGGACGATTCACTAGCACCACAAGTGTCTTCAGCTCGCACAGCATAACCGTCCATAGCAGAATTATCTAGCGGGGGGATATCGATGGTGGAATAGACGTCCTCAGCTAGAACCTGGCCCAGACAATTCAGGATGGGCTTCTTCTCATGCCCTAGAAGGTCAACATAACTCAGAATCTTCTCTAAAGCTTCTTCAACAGAAATCATTGAATAATTCCAGCAAAGTTTTAGTGCCAGTCCGTATTATGTCTATCCTCGCTCCCCAAGTCAACTGCAAAGCGACCCTTGCTACTACCTTGGGATGCGTACAGGGACTGTTGATGTTCTACGATTCTGTCACCATCTAAGTGTTCTGGGAAAATGTCACCCTATGAAGGAGATGGTGACATTGAACAGGAAAGAGCAGAGTAGATTGATGGTATTAAATCAAGTGG
>JAUVWD010000063.1 GCA_030604285.1 Chloroflexota bacterium | reverse complement strand
GTTGTTTAGAGCCAGGTGATAGCCCCCTACGGTCTTCGGACTTGTCCCTGAGGGTCTGGAAGTGATAAACTCATCCAGCAGCTGAGTTGTGAACACCTGTGAACACTTAGCTTTGTGCGGGAGTAACTCAGTGGTAGAGTTCCTGCCTTCCAAGCAGGGTGTCGCGGGTTCGAGTCCCGTCTCCCGCTCCACACAAATCTGGTTGCCATGGAAAGGGAAACTTTTCATGGATGGAAGGGGGGCTCGTAGCTCAGTGGCAGAGCGGCCGGCTCATAACCGGTTGGTCGCAGGTTCGAATCCTGCCGGGCCCATTGTGTAGAGACCGGATAAGACTTCGGTGTAACTCACGAACTTTGCTCGATAGCCTTTGCTTTCTTATACCTCCCAGCAGTTCATAGTCTGTTTGATTTTGCTCTAGCTTTAGAATCAGATTTGTCCTGGCTATTCCGGGAATTTTTCACCTGCAAATTTTGTAGTGCGACCCTTCAGGGTCGTGCAGTACGAGGCTAAAGCCTCGCACTACGTTTTTAAACGCCTACATCGGGGTATCCTGTGGAGGACACGCCGATTTTTATAGTGCGACCCTTCAGGGTCGTGCAGCACGAGGCTAAAGCCTCGCACTACATATTCAAGCGCCCACATCGGGGTATCCTGTGGGGGACAGGCCGATTTCAAGTTAATTCTGTCGATGCCAAAGTTAATTATCAATCGGTGGTAGCAATAACGCAGGAAAGGTTGACAATAATCAGTGGCAGTGTATAATGTAATATACATAGTATGCCGATGTATCGGGAACTGGTCAAATGCCGGACAAAACTATAAGCTATGAGGAACTAGCACCCGGTTACAAATTCCCTGCTGCCACCTATGAACTAAGTGCCTCCCTCGTCTCCAAGTATCTAAAGGCTGTGGATAGCTCAGGTGATGGATTTGTTCCTCCCCTGGCTATTACGGCCCTTGCCATAGCTACTATGGCAGGGTCTATTCCCCTGCCATCCGGCACTGTGGCTATACATGCTTCACAAGAGTTAGAGTTTTTCAAGTTGGTGCCCATTGGCACCACTATAGAGTGTCACACAGGAGTGGCACGAAAGATAGCTCGAGGCAAAATGAGTATGTTAATCCTGGAACTAGAGGTTTTTGACCAGGGCAAGGAAAAGGTGCAATCTGGAAAGGCAACCATAGCGTTGCTCACCTAGGAAAGAAATGCTTACAGATATTCAGGAAGGGAAGACTCTTAATCCGGTGGTGAAGCATGTTACCCAGGAGAAAATCAACCTCTATGCTGAGGCGTCAGGTGATTTTAATCCCATCCACATAGACGAGTCTTTTGCCGCTAAGACTCCTTTGGGTGGAACTATTGCTCATGGCATGCTAAACCTGGCTTATGTGTCAGAGATGATGACTTCGGCTTTTGGCCGAAGTTGGTTGTCCGGGGGCAAGCTTCGAGCAAGATTCAAAGAGCCGGCACGCCCTGGAGATACTGTGACTATCAACGGTAAAATTGATTGCGTTGAACAAGAAGATGGTATATCATATGCAAATTGCAGTTTTGAGTGCCGTAATCAAAAGGGCGAAACGCTAGTAGCCGGGGAGGCAATAGTTAAGGTCTCAAGTGATAAGAGATAGAAGTATGGCTCAAAATGGTAGAGTAAGAGTGGCTGTGGATGCCATGGGTGGTGATTATGCTCCTGGGGAAATAGTTAAAGGGGTGGTGCTTGCAGCTCGGAAAGGCGATGTAGAACTCTTCCTGGTTGGCTCCACGAACATTCTAGAAAAGGAATTGGCCGGGTATGAACTCACCAACGATTCATCCATCCATGTTGTCGAAGCCAGCGACGTTATCAAGGAAAATGAGTCGCCTGTTGACGTAGTTCGTCGCAAGCCTAATTGTTCTGTCGTCGTGGCGGCAAAGATGGTAAAATCAGGCGAAGCAGATGCATTGGTTAGTGCTGGTTCTAGTGCAGCAGCTGCGATAAGTGCCATTCAATATATGGGCATGGTGGATGGGGTGTATCGTCCGGCAATTGTTGGCTCTATGGGTAGCTTTGCACCAAATACTGTGATGGTAGACCTCGGAGCTAATGTAGATTGCAAGCCACACCAATTTCTAGCTTTTGCCATCGCTGGCTCGGTTTACGCTAAGAAGTTCCTTAACATCGCTGACCCTAAAGTAGCTTTGCTAAGCACTGGAAATGAAGAAAATAAAGGGAGTGAAGCAGTGCGTGAAACTTATTCCCTTCTCAAGAATAGCGGGTTGAACTTTATTGGCAATATAGAGGGCAATGATATCTTGAGCGGCAAGGCCAATGTCATCGTCTGTGACGGCTTTGTGGGCAATGTTCTTTTGAAGTTTTATGAAAGCATCGCGGGTTATGCTAAGGATTGGACAGTGCGAAAGCTGAAAAAGTGCCCACCTCTAGGTGCCTTGGTTAAACTATTGTTTAATGGATTATTCCCGGCAACCAAAATATTAAGTGAAACTGAGAAGCGAGGTGGTGGTATTTTGTGGGGCGTTAATGGCGTAGTCAGGATAGCGCATGGAGCTAGCCGAGCCCCCCAAATAGCTAATGCTATAGAAAGCGCCAAGGAAGCGGTAAAAGCCGAGGTTGTTGAAAGCTTGAAGTTGGAATTAGCAAAACTAAACCAAGGAGGTAAATTATGACCATTGAAGAGCAGATAAGAGACATCGTAGCCAAGATTACTCGTGTTGATAAGAGCATTATCACTCGAGAAAGCACATTCAAAGAGATTAAGGCGGATTCTCTGGATGTAGTGCAGGCATTGGTAGCGGTAGAAGAGACCTTTGGGATTGAAATCCCTGACGAAGAAGCCCAGCAGTTTAAGAACTTCGGCGACTTTGTCTCCTATGTAGAGAATCATGTAACGCAAACGGAGAAGGTTTAGCTATGTCTCTTGAGGGGAAGCTGGCTTTAGTTACCGGCGGTGGGCGAGGTATTGGACGGGCGATTGCATTAAAACTTGCTTCTCAGGGTGCTGATATTATTATCGATTTTTTCCGCCGTCGCGATACCGCGGAACAAACGGCTAAGGATATCGAGGCTCTGGGCGTGAAAGCTGAGGTCGTCCGGGCTAATGTGGGAGACCCGGCCAAGATAGATGAAATGTTTGATATGATTGGCAATAAATTTGGCCGCCTTGATATCTTGATTAGCAATGCTGCTTCAGGTGTAGGTCGCCCTATAATGGATATAGATGTTAAGGCATGGGAATGGACTATGGACATAAATGCTCGGGCCTGTCTACTCTGTGCTCAAAGGGCAGCCAAACTAATGGAGGGCAGAGGCGGTAAGATAGTCAGCATCTCTAGCCTGGGTTCGCGCTTTGCCTTGCCTAATTATACTATCGTTGGAGTCTCCAAAGCGGCCCTGGAAGCTTTAACTCGTTACCTGGCAATAGAGCTGGCACCTCAAGGCATTTGTGTTAATGCTGTAGCTGCTTCTGCTGTAGAGACAGAGGCCTTGAAGTTCTATTTCAAAGAGGGGCTGGTGAAAGATAATCGTCAAGCAACGCCAGCGGGAAGAATGGTGATTCCCGAAGATGTCGCTGATGTAGTGGCTTTCTTGTGCAGTGAAGAGGCTTTTATGATAAGAGGACAGACTATTATTGTTGATGGAGGCACCTCTGTAGGGCTCTTCGCCCTTGCAGGAAAAGAGAATAATGAACACGGCTAGAATTTCTGAAGACTCGATGAATTCCTGGGGCACGATAGATATACCGAGGGTTGTAGTGACCGGCATGGGCACTATTAATCCTTTAGGCTTAAATGTGGAGGCGTTCTGGAAGGGATTAGCCGCCGGAAAGTCGGCCTTCGGTCTTATTACCCACTTTGATGCCAGCAACTTTCGAGTGAAAGTGGATGCTGAGGTGCATGGCTTTGACCCCACAAAATATATGGACTTGAAGGTAGTTGACCGGACTTCAAGGACCATTCATTTTGCTATTGCTGCTGCCAGAGAAGCAATACAATCAGCCGGCCTGGATATGAGTCAGGAAAATGCTGAGCGAGTGGGCGTTATCATTTCTACTATGACAGAGCAAGGCTACGTTATTAGAGGATGGGAGCTGTACCAAAAAATAGGTCCTAGAAGAGCCGACCCGCTCTTCATCACCAAGTCGACTGCCAGCGCAGCATCCATGCAGGTAGGAATGATGCTGGGAGCCAAGGGTCCTAACAGCGCTGTAAATAGCCTTTGTGCCAGTGGCATTGATGCTATAGGCACAGCGACCAATTTCATTCGCTTGGGATACGCCGATGTAATGATAGCCGGGGGTTCCGACGCCAGCCTGGAGCCAGTCAGCTTAGCTGGATTGGATGTTATGGGAGCGCTTTCCCGTGAACCTGACCCGGCCAAAGCTTGTCGCCCCTTCGACCTCAATCGCAATGGTTTCGTCTATGGCGAGGGCGCCGGATTAGTTGTTTTGGAAAGCTGTGAACATGCCAGAAAGCGGGGCGCACCTATCCTGGCTGAAATTGGCGGTGTCGGTTGGTCTTTCGACGCCTACGATGCAACCGCTCCGGCCCCTGAGTCTGAGGCTTATGCCATGCGTACTGCCCTGCAGAATGCCAGGGTGAAGATTGAGGAGGTTGATTATATCAACGCTCATGGCACCAGCACCAAGCTGAATGATGCCTGTGAAACCAGGGCTCTTAAAATAGTGTTTGGAGAGCGCGCTTACAAAATCCCGATAAGCTCTACTAAGTCCATGATTGGTCATATCATTACCGCGGCCGGCGTTATTGAATCTATTGCCGCTATATTAATCATGAACAAAGGCATTATCCACCCAACCATAAATTATGAGACCCCTGACCCGGACTGTGACTTGGATTATGTCCCCAATATAGCTCGCCCGGCTCAAGTAAATGTATGTATGAAGAATAGCTTTGGTTTGGGTGGTGAAAACTGCTGCCTGGTGCTTAAACGCATCAGTGGGTGAAGGTTAGTAATGGAGTTAGAAGGAAAAGTATCCCTGGTAACCGGTGCCTCTCGGGGCATAGGTAAAGCCATTGCCTTGAAGCTTGCCAGCTTTGGTGCCAGGGTAGCAGTTAATTATGTGGCAATTGAAGCCAGTAATAAGGTTGATGCTGATAATTTAGTGGAGAGCATAACCCGTCTGGGTGGGGAAGCTATG
>JAUVWD010000014.1 GCA_030604285.1 Chloroflexota bacterium | reverse complement strand
CTTGGCTAGCGATGTTGCCAACTCTTGCCCACCGTTCATCGCTACTAGAACCAGAATAGGTAGTCTCCGGCACCTTCGCTTCCGGAAGACGCCTGACTAACTCTCTTATTCCTTGGCCAGTTACCGCCACCGTAGGAACAACTGGTACGCCTAAAAGTTCTTCCAGCTTGGCAGCATCAATATGTATTCCTCGGTGGTGAGTATCATCCCACATGTTGAGAGCAACAATCACTGGGATTTGTCTCTCCAGCAACTGGAAGGTCAGATTGAGATTTCGCTCCAAATTGGTGGCGTCAACGACATCTATGACTAAATCCCCCTCTTTGAGCATCTCCACAGCTACCTCTTCCGCCTTAGAGGTTGGTTCGAGAGTATAGGTACCAGGGACATCGATAACTTGAGCTTGACGTTCTCCCAACTTCAAATATCCCGTGGTGAACCCCACGGTGGTGCCGGGATAGTTGGAAGCGATGATGCGCGTACCGGTCAGCCGAGAAAAGAGAGCACTTTTCCCCACATTTGGGTTACCCACAAGTAGGATCCGCATCATCCCCTAAGGAAGTTCCGAGGCAGACATTCATCCCACCTCGACTATTACTCTGTCGGCCATGCCAAAACCAACAGCTACCTGAGCATTATCTACCCTGAGAGTAACCGGGCCGCGAAAGAGAGTAGCACTTATCTTCGTCACCTTCTTACCTGGCCTGATACCTAAAGCGTCCAGCCGCCGGATCAAACCCCGACCCCCCAGAACTGCAATCACAGTGCCACTCTGTCCAATCTCCATCTGGACCAAGGTGGACTGTCCCCTTTGATGCATAACCATGACCTACCTCTATCTGTAGAATGACTCACAAGGGTTGCTGGAATGGTGATTCATCAGCAGTTAGGCTCCTCAGCTTGATGAGCCCCCCGCCTGAAATCGTTTTCTCTGCCCAGCCAAAATGACCGAAACATGGGGTCGTGAACAGGGGCAGAGAAAGCAGTAATCCTGGTCGAATGGTTCATCTTGCCAGCCCTGCATTTCCTTGGGATTGTTGCCTTTTGTTAGGCTTGCCTAACTTTTAGCTTCAAAATTTTTTACTCGCTTGATTGCTTCGTTTTCGAGATTGTCAACAGACATTCCTCGGGAAGCTCTCCATGCTCCAGATAGTACTTGTATCTCTTGGGGAAATTAGCCTCCCCCAGTGGGCACGCCTGAATGAACTCTACCAACTTTGTTAGTCTCTCCAAGCTGAGTGGGCTGATGACGTGCTCAATCTTGCAGGCATCCTCCTCGGCCGTCAGAGGATCGATATCCAGCGCCTGAGAAAAAAAGCAGCTCAATGCCTTATGACGCCCAATCACATCATTAGCAGCCTTGTCCCCTTGCAAAGTAAGCTCTATATAGCCGTAAGGCTCATGTCTCACAAGTCCTTCCTCGGAAAGCTTCTTCAGCGCAGAGGTAACGCTGGGCATCTTCACATTTAGGACTTGACTAATTTGCTTGACCCTAACCACCTTCCCCTCCTCTCGAAGGTTAGCTATCGCTTCCAGATAGTCCTCCATGCTAGCCGTCTGCTCCTTTGCCATTTGCTCGCCGGGATATTGTTAGACTTGCCTAACAATATATTATGGTGTGTATCTTTTAGTGTGTCAAGTCCGTGATCCTAGTTTGATGACTGAGGCAAAACAGATCTAATATAGAATCAGCCACAGCACGCCGCCCACGATTGCCAGAATAAGCCCGAGTATAAGTGAGATCTGCCCACCCGTCCGCCATGCATTCATCCAGGAGCGCTGCGGCTCGCGCTCAATAAACTCCCTCAAGTCCCTTCGACCTAATAGGGAGTCATAATAGACTTTCTTCTCCCTCCTGTCCCAAGCAACAAAAACTAAGCCCAGAAGGAGAAAGAATATCCCCATGCCCAAGATAGCTTGACAGGTGGCAAGCGACATGTTTATGTGAGTTCAACAACTGCTCCAGCAGCTTCCAGTTTCTGTTTTGTGGTAGTTGCCTCTTCTTTGCCTACTTTCTCCTTTACTACCTGAGGGGCAGCCTCAACTAGGTCTTTCGCTTGCTTTAGCCCTAAGGTAGTTACCTCGCGGACTGCCTTTATCACTTCGATTTTCTTTTCACCAATTTCCTTAAGGATAACAGTGAACTCTGTTTGCTCCTCTGCAGGAGCTGCTTCAGCTAATTCTCCCGGCGCAGCAGGTGCTGAAGAAGCAATTACAGGAGCGGCGCTAACCCCAAACTCAGCCTCTAAGGCTTTGACCAAGTCCGCTAGCTCCACCACGGTCATGTTCTTGATAGCATCCAAGATTCGGTCCTTGGTAAGCGGCTCAGCCGATTTTTTTGCCGCCGAAGGCGCCCTCGCTCTCGTTGTAGCTTTCTCTGATTTAACTTCTGAAGACATCGTCTCCCTCCTTCTAGTTATCGCTTAATTATGGCTTGCAATGAAGTCAGTAGTCCTTGAAAGGGTGAGCTCAAGACATTGTGCAAACTCCTTACAGGAGCTTGCAACTGAGCCATTAGCCTGGAAAGCAAAACATCTCTGGGCGGCAGGCTGGCCAAATCGAGGACTGCGCCAGCCGAAACGACTTGGTCACCAAGCAAAGCTCCCTTAATCTGTAGGGCTGCGCTTGTAGATTTGATATACTGGCTAAGAACTTTGGCCGGCTTGACTACATCATCGTAACCAAAAGCCAAAGCTACAGGGCCCTCAATCAGGCTCATAAGCTGGGGCTTATCGGCTTTGTCAGCAGCAAAGCGAGCTAAGGTATTCTTGACCACATGAAAATCTATCCCCGCTCGGGACAAAAGCTGCCGGAGCTCTGCCATATCCTTAGCTCTCATACCTTGATAACCTGTGGCGATAACAACAATGCTTCGAGATAGATCTTCCGCTATGCCGTCAATGATTTTAGCTTTCTTTTCTTTTAACATAACTTCTCAATAAGAACGCCCTACGGCAATGACACAATATTTGGCAGTCCACAAGTCAGATTCACCTTCGCAGGTAGACTATTGAAAGTCCCAAGGCACGTGCTGTTCGCTAGCCCAATTACATTAAACCAACAAGAGTCAAGCAGCCAGAGCCAGTGTAGATTTCATGTCCAGCTTAATTCCGGGCCCCATAGTAGTACACAGTGATACGCTTTGAATGTATTGCCCTTTAGCTCCACTGGGCTTAGCCTTGATTATGGCCTCAATGAGCGCGGCCATATTCTCCACCAGCTTCTGGGTATCAAAACTGGCCTTGCCCATAGGCAGATGGATAATCCCCGTTCTGTCCAACCTAAACTCCACCCTACCTTTGCGGGCTTCATTGATAACCCTGGGCAAGTCCGCAGCAGGCACTATAGTGCCTGATTTAGGATTAGGCATTAAGCCTCGCCTCCCCAAAATCCGCCCCAGCTTAACCACCTTGTTCATGACGTCTGGGGTAGCTACAGCAGCGTCAAAATCGAGCCACCCAGTTTCAATCTTGCTAATAAGCTCATCAGAACCCACATAATCTGCCCCAGCGTCCTCAGCTACATTTACAGCTTCACCCTCAGCAAAGACCAGAATACGCACTTTCTTGCCCAATCCATGGGGCAACATAGCTACACCGCGAACCTGCTGGTCAGCACTACGAGGGTTAACTCCCATCCTCAAATGGAGCTCAAATGTTTCATCAAAGCGAGCATAGCTTGCTTGCTTGGCCAGATCTATAGCTTCAACAGGTGAACAAGCCTGGAACCTATCTACTAACCCAACGGTCTGCTGATAGTTCTTGCCATGCTTAGCCATTCTTAGTCTACCTCAGCTCAATACCCATGCTGCGAGCCGTGCCTTCAATAATACTCACCGCTTTGTCAATCTCAGTGGTGTTAAGATCAACCATTTTGGTTTTAGCAATATCACGAATCTTGTCCCGCCCCAGCTCACCTATTTTGTTTTCCCCTACATTGCTGCTACCCTTCTCTGCACCTAAAGCCCGCCGTAGCAAATCGGATGCCGGAGGCATCTTGGTGACAAAAGTGAAGGAGCGATCTACGTAGATAGTTATCTCAGCAGGAACAATGAAGCCTTCTTGGGAAGCAGTCCTCTCATTATACTCCTTACAAAAAGCCATAATATTAATACCGTGTTGCCCCAAAGCTGGTCCCACCGGCGGTGCCGGACTAGCTTTGCCTGCTGGAATCTGTAGCCTGATTACCTTCTGGATTTTCTTGGCCATCTATAGCCTCTCCAGATCCAGAGCGTCTAATTCCACAGAAGTCTGCCTCCCAAACAGATTGAGGAGGACTACTACCTTGCCTTTATCAAGATTCATTTCATCCACTTTGCCTATGAAATCCACGAAAGGTCCTGTAGTTATGCGAACGCTTTCCCCCTTTCTAAACCCTATACTGACCTCGGCAGGAGCTTCCTGCATCCGTTCCAAGATCCTATCTGCCTCCTCTTCGGTCAAAGGCGAGGGCTTGGAACCACCACTGGCAAATCCTACAACCCCGGGAGTATTTCTTACCATATCCCAACTTTCCTCATCCAGATTCATCTTGACCATGATATAGCCCGGAAAGAGCTTCTTACTCACAGAGCGGCGCTGACCCCCTTTGATTTCAATCTCCTTGACGGTAGGTATTACCACTTCAAATACTTTATCCTCAACGTCCATAGACTTAATGCGCTGGTCGAGGTTTCGCTTTGCCTTCTGCTCACGACCGGATTAAGTATACACGAGATACCAGTGCCCGTCGGGTATCATCACTAACCACCTAGAAATACCTTAGCAACCAATTGAGTAAACACATAGTCTACGCCGCCCAAAATCAATCCCAGGATAACACAAACAACCAGCACCATGGCGCTCAGCCGAATCGTCTCTTGCCTAGTCGGCCAAGTCACCTTCTTCAATTCACCTATGACATCAGGAACAAAGCTAAATCTGGACTTCTTGGCTTGACCAGCTTTCACCCGGCCAACTTTCCCTTTGTCAGGACGATTCTTCATAGGCAAACTGTGCTACTACTTGACCTCACGATGAAGGGTGTGGACACGACATCGAGGACAAAACTTCTTTAGTTCCAGCCGCTGGGGATCGTTTTTCTTATTCTTCATACTGGTATATGTCTGCTGGTGACATTCAGTGCAGGCAAGATGGATAATAAGTCTCGCCTCTCCCTTCTTGGCCATGCTCAGTTCTTAACCTCGGTGACAACACCAGCGCCTACCGTCCTACCTCCCTCTCTGATAGCAAAGCGCAGCCCTGGTTCCATAGCCACAGGATAGATGGTCTTAATCTTCATGTGAGTCAAACTATCTCCAGGCATGGCCATTTCCACGCCTTCGGGTAGACTTATGACCCCGGTGACATCCATAGTTCTAATGAAGAATTGGGGCTTATAGCCTGTGAAAAATGGGGTATGTCTCCCACCTTCCTCCTTGTTTAATATATATACTTCGACCTCAGCATTAGTGTGAGGTTTAACTGTTCCCGGAGCTGCCAGCACCTGACCTCTCATCACATCCTCTCGCACTACACCTCGCAACAAGCAGCCAACGGCATCTCCAGGCTCAGCATAATCTAACGACTTATGAAACATCTCTACACCGGTAACCCGTGTCTTTCGCGTTTCTCTTATGCCCACTAGCTCCACTTCGTCGCCAACTTTAACCGTGCCCCGTTCTACCCTTCCTGTAGGCACAGTTCCTCGCCCTTTAATACTGAACACATCCTCAACAGGCATTAGGAAAGGCTTGTCTTTGTCTCGGGCTGGCATAGGAATGTATTCATCCATGGTATCCAATAACTTCCATACCGCACCACACCAGGGACATTCCCTCTTACCACAGCCACACTCCAGAGCCTTAAGAGCGCTCACCCTAACGATTGGAACTTCGTTTCCATGGAAGCCATATTGAGTAAGTAAGTCCCTAACCTCCAACTCCACCAGGTCTAGCAGTTCCGGATCCTCCATCAAATCCACTTTATTTAGGGCTACCATCAAGCATGGCACTTCCACCTGACGAGCCAGGAGAATATGCTCCCTCGTCTGAGGCATAGGACCATCATCAGCAGCAACCACCACTATAGCTCCATCCATCTGGGCAGCTCCAGTAATCATGTTCTTTATGTAGTCAGCATGCCCCGGGCAATCGACGTGACAATAATGACGCTTTTCCGTTTGATACTCAATATGAGCGATAGCGATTGTCAGTCCCCTGGCTTTTTCCTCAGGAGCATTATCTATAGACTCAAAAGCGCGAAAATGAGCGAGACCAGCCTTAGATAACACCAGAGTCATCGCTGAAGTTAACGTTGTTTTGCCATGGTCAACGTGACCTATGGTGCCCACATTGATATGAGGTTTGGTACGAACATACACTTGCTTTGCCATTGAAACCCCCTTATTTTGATCTAGTAATTCACCCAGCCCACAACCAGATTCGAACTGGTGACCCCGTTCTTACCAAGAACGTGCTCTGCCTGCTGAGCTATGTGGGCATATTGTCTAGTGGAGGGGGTAGGATTCGAACCCACGAAGCCCTAAGGCGGCAGATTTACAGTCTGCTCCGATTAACCACTCCGGCACCCCTCCCCATTCTAATTTACCACAAACCAACTGGAAAAGTCTAACCCAGCCCGAGAGGGGACTCGAACCCGCTAACCTACCGATTACAAGTCGGTTGCGCTACCATTGCGCCACTCGGGCAACTTTCGCCTCGATAGTATAGAGAACGCCAATACACCATGTCAACTGGAGAAGACGTCTATCATTGTTCGCGGTTTACAAAATGACTGCCAAGGCATAACATAACCAGACAATGTCACCTCAGGGGACAAGACTCCATGAGCATCATAGCTGAAATGAAGCTTTTTATGGAGCCCAGATCCGTAGCCCTAGCAGGTGTCACCCGACGCATCGGCAAAGGTGCATTCAACACGCTAGAGAACCTGCTGGCAATCGGGTTTAAGGGGCAAATCTACCCCGTCAATCCCAAGACAAAAGAGATCCTCGGCCTCAAAGTCTATCCTGATGTTGCCTCATTGCCTATGGGTATAGATTTGGCAGTCATAGCCACCCCACGTGAAGTTGTTCCTGCAGTGATAGGAGATTGCATCCAAAGAGGCATCAAAGCCGCCATAATTACTAGCGGTGGGTTTGCTGAAGCCGATGAGACAGGAAAAGAGCTCCAGAGCGAAGTCCTCAGCATAGCCAAACGGGGTGGAATGCGGATAATTGGACCTAACTCTTTGGCAGTAGTCAATAATTTCAGCAACTTTACCTCTGCTTTCGTAGCCAGCCCAACGGACAAAATCCCTGTTGCACTTGTTGGGCAATCCGGGGGCTTTCTTAATGGCTTTGCTGGCTTTACCAGTGGTAAGAGCATTGACCTTGGCAATACTAGCGATGTTGACTTCCCCGAGGTGCTGCAATATTTGGGCGATGACCCTGATATAAAGGTCATAGCCTTGCAAATTGAAAGTATGAGAGACGGTAGTAAGTTTATGAGCATCGCCCGTAAGGTTAGCAAGAAAATGCCGATACTAGCACTAAAGATAGGCTACAGTGAAGAGGCAGCCCAAGCAGCGGCTTCTCATACAGGATCAATTACGGGGAAGGCCGAAGTTTATCAAGCTGCATTTGAGCAATCCGGCATCATCTCTCTAAGGAGTGTAGATGAAATGGGAGATGTCGCTAGAGCATTTATCAACCTGCCTCCGTTCAAGGGAAATAAGATAGGGGTAATCACACCTACGGGTGCCGGGGGTATAATGGCCTTGGATGCCCTGTCCCAACATGGCTTTGAACCAGCGAGATTATCCCCGCGAACTGTAGAAAGGATCAAAGAGTTTTTCCCCCCTTGGTCACCACCAACCAATCCTGTAGACATGATAGCCGCAGCTATCACACATGGCTATGGAAGGGTATATCGCTATGCTTTGGCGGCTCTCCTCGAAGATGCTAGTGTGGATGCCATATTATGTATTTGTGGCATCCCCACCTTAGAGGCTATCCAGCAAGTAGCCGGTGGCAAATCCAAGCCCGTGATCACCTGGGTCGCAGGACAGTGGGACGAGAGCTTGCTACCAAAGGTCAAAGAGACCGGCTATAAAGCTATTTATCCTACGCCTGAAAGAGCCATTCGAGCACTGGCTGCCTTAAGAGAGTACAATTGCCCTGCAAAAAAAGCTTAGTAACGCATTTCGGCCTCGAAGTGGTAATCCCCTAGCGCTCCGACTACATACTCCTTGCGCTTCCTCATAGCACGAGGGCATTGCCTTTTCTTGCTGATATGCGGTGTGGCGCTGGTTCGCTCAGTATACCCCGCTCGTTTGGCTGGCGGCGAACCCTACTCAGCGTACGAGCGCAGCAATTTGATCCCTCACATCAAAGGAGTGCTAGGAGCCTGTCGTTACCCCATCTGAGATATCGCTCTCCTTGATCTAAGGCACGCCCTCAAACAGTTCGCTTCAATGAAAGCAGGAAGCGCCCCAGAACTGGGACAAGTAAGGCAGTTGATGAACCGCTACCCGAATTAGCGTCGTATCATTACCACTTCGTAGCCGGCATTCGAAGCACTCCTGACTTCTCTTTCAATCAAGTAGCTTACCGCGGCTTTCCAGGAGTTGACTACCTCGTACTCAGGCCCTGCGGCATCAGCCTCCCATATTCGTAGCGTTCCCAAAACAGCCACGGCTTCAGATTAACCAATTCGCTCGATTGTTTAAGGAACATGCGACTCCGCGGAGGATTAGCCTCCCACCCCAGCTACATAGGCTATATGCTGCAGGTAACATGTCTGTGGATAGAACGGGTTGGTATTTAACGATCCAAGGTATCGAGATCCCTATGGCGCAATCAATTGAATACTACAACACCAAAATTCTCCACAGTTTCGCTAAGGGGTACCAAGCGAAACAGTCCGAAGCATGATGGGGTCTCAGGATTTGACACAATCGATGGGCCGTGGTAGCATTTAGCTTGTTGCAATCGCTTGCAATCGCTGCTCATTGCAGCACACGATGTGATGTGCTTCAAATGGCAAGCCTACTAAGGAGGAACCACGGAGCGACTAGATACGCGGGTTTGTTTTTTGGTATGTTATTGCAACTAGTTGCATTAACTGGCGTCTTTGTAGAAGAAATATAGGGACTTGGAGGTGTAAATGGCTCAGCAAAGGAGCAGTCCATTTGTGTAGCAAATTCGGAAAGAATCTTATGTTAGAAGGACTTCAATGAGAAAACGAATGCTTGTGCTATCCATCATCGTGTTGTTTGTCGTCAGCATTATTCTTATCGGTTGCGCTGGTGCTGCAGTGGGAACGCTTCAGTTCCACGCTAATGGTGAGGACTTTGTCCGAGAGGGTTTTGTCTCCAAAGACG
>JAUVWD010000114.1 GCA_030604285.1 Chloroflexota bacterium | reverse complement strand
GTTCGGCTTTTATTAGTCTGCGGGTGTGGCCGATGTTGCGGGATTTTGGCAGTTGTGGGAGCACTTGCTCGAGCTTCTGGCTGTGTTGCTTCTCCAGTTAGGGGAACGCGAACAGCCCTGAAGCCGCCGAACCTTTGTAGAATCTCTTCAGCGATGCTCTCCGCTGGCTTGCCTGGGATACCTGGGGCGATGAGAATGGAAAGGAGCTCAGCGTCGGTCAATGTTTCTGCGCCTAGTTCTCGAAGCTTGCCACCGGGGTGCTGCCATCTCTGGGGCTTATTGCTCATTTTTGGGGACATTTTACCACCACACAGGGAGATTTATCGCCACTACATTGGGTTCAAGTAGCGGCTCTGCAAGCTTGTCCACTTGCCCTTTGATTGCGAGATTGCTTCGCTTCGCTCGCAATGACGGTTAGGTCGCAGGCTATAGGAGTTCAAAAGCATTGCCCTATGTGCGTTTCATTGTGCCTGTTTAAACGGGTTTGTTGCTTTTATCTCCTCAAATATGGCGAAGTCTTCCTCATTTGCAGTGTAAATCGTAGTTATCCCGTTATCCAGCATGGTGGCCACTATTTGAGCATCAAAGAAGGCCAAGGATTTCAACTGGTAGCGTTTGACCAGACTCAGTGTTAGGTCGAGAGTTTCCTGCTTAGGAAATATTCTTCGAATATTTTCTGCTTCCCAAATGGGTGTGATAACGTGTACTGCTTCATTTGGTGACAACGGATGAGATGCTTTCTTGGGGTTTGTTATTGTGGCATACAACTCCCCTACTACTTGAGGGGAAATGCCTATTTTCAGCCGGCCGCGGGCAGTCCTATCTACGAAGTCTATTGCTTCAAGGTGAAAGGGACTCTCGGTATCTAATGCGTAGACTAGGATATTGGTATCCATGAAGGCTATTTCATCTGCCTTCATAAATGTCTGTCCGGCTTAATCCGCCTATAATCCCTAGAGGGTAAGTCCTCAAATCGATCTTTTTGACTTCCTGGGATTGGGGCTTAACCTTTCTTGTCTCCGCCTTTGCTTTCAACCAGTCATCAAGCTGGTTCTTATCGAATCGGTAGCTCCTGTAGCCCATCTTGATTGCTGGGATCTCCCTGTTCCTAGCTTTGCGCAGAACGGTCTCGCGGTTTAGCCTGAGGTATTCAGCAACTTCATCAGCAGTTAATAGTCTTTCCACTTGCGTAGCTCCTTATTAGCCTAGGAGGATTATACTGGATTATTGTCCATTTATCAAACACTTAGAGGAGAATTCGTGCTGAAACCTGGCGAATGGTGCAAGTCTTTGGAGCTTTATTCTTTCCCTTCGTCACCCTTCTTCCTGAAAGGTCGCTTTGCCGGCACTTGCAAGGTGTAATCAACTTTTTATGCGAAGGTGGACATCAACCTCTCTCCTTCTGTGCCGCAATGAGGGCAGGAAGCGGGCTTGTCGAAGTCAGCTATCGGTCGCCTAACCTCAAATTCCTTCTGGCATTTTGGACACCAGTACTCATACGTGGCCATTCTGTCACCTCCTAAGTAGACTTTGTTAAGTGGCTATCTTTGCTAGTCCATCTAGATAAGGCTCTCTTATCATACCTTTCTCGGTGATGATGGCGCTTATGTAGTTATGGGGCGTTACGTCAAAAGCAGGGTTGGCCGCATTTGTTCCTTCTGGGGCGATGCGTATTCCCTGAATATGAGTGACCTCTTTGGGGTCTCGCTCCTCAATAGGGATTTCGGCACCAGAAGGCAGGGTAAGGTCAACGGTGCTGATAGGAGCAGCGACATAAAAGGGGATGCTATTCTCCTTAGCCAGAACAGCAAGGGTATAGGTGCCAATTTTGTTGGCCACATCGCCATTGGCGGCAATTCTGTCGGCGCCAACGATAGCACAGTCGATCTTGCCCTGGTTCATGAAATATCCAGCCATGGAATCGGTAATCAGGGTAACAGGGATACCCTCTTGCTCCAGTTCCCAGGCGGTAAGCCTGGCTCCTTGTAGAAGTGGGCGAGTTTCGTCAGCGAACACGCTTATTCTCTTTCCCTGCTCCTTAGCAGCTTTGACTATGCCCAGGGCAGTGCCGTAGCCGCCGGTGGCTAAAGCGCCGGTGTTACAGTGAGTGAGGATGGTGAAGCCGTCTTTGATGAGTTCAGCTCCCAGTTGGCTGAGACGTCTGGTTGCCTCTATTTCTTCCTCGTGGATTTCTTTTGCCTCGCTGGCAAGCGCCGTTTTCATTTCGGGAACATTACCGCCTGTGGCAGCTTTTCTCATCCTGCTAATAGCTCGGAAAAGGTTGACCGCGGTAGGCCTGGTAGAAACAAAAGTCTGCATAAGTTCATCTAATTGGCTGAGGAATTCATCCTTGTTCTCCCCTTTTATGCTCTGCGCTCCCAGAGCTATGCCGTAGGCGGCGGCAATGCCGATAGCAGGTGCCCCTCGAACCTTCATTTCCTTGATGGCCAAAGCCACATCCTGATAGTCAACCAGGTCAATGAAGCTTTCCTCATGGGGAAGCTTGCTTTGGTCAAGTATTCTTAACCTATCATCAAGCCACTCTACTGCTTTCAGCCTCATTTGCACCATCGGATTTCGATAGTATAATCAAAAGCATGGAACTAGGGGAAGCAATTGAGCAGATAGACTCTTGCACCGAATGTGACATTTGCCTTGATGTTTGCCAAACCTACGAACTAACGCGGAACAAGGCATTTTCGCCCATAGGAAGGCTTCAGGCGGCCAAGAAGGTATTTCAAGCACATGATGTTACTCCTGAGATGGTAGACGGGATCTTTGACTACATGAGTTGCCAGCAGTGCAATCTGAAGTGCCC
>JAUVWD010000010.1 GCA_030604285.1 Chloroflexota bacterium | reverse complement strand
CTTTCTGCTCTAAGGCCACACTGGTCATATGTCTGGCCGCCGATCTGATGAAAGCACCCAAGGGATGTTCCTTCCCGTCATAACCGATAACAGCCCCCAGATTCTTGCCTTGAGTTTGTCGGTGCTGATACTCTCTTTATGGCGTAAGTCCTCCTTTCCAGGTCTGCTGGGGCACTGGCTCCTCTGTGGAGCTATCTTATGCCAAGCCGTTTCTTGGCCAGTGCCAGGACATCGCCGGTAACATTGATAAGGTGCACTATTGTGAAGGCTCCCGCTAACGTAGGATTCAGTTTACGCAATTAAGGGGTTCAGCTTTTTGTATAATCGAGGAAGCACTGCGGGCGGTGGGACAAAAGGGCAGGGAAACTTCGGGAACGATGCCACCAAGTTATTTAGGGACTCTCAGTTCCCTTAAGTGCTGTCTCAACCTCGGCTGAGGGGATGCTTTTCTGTTCTCCACTCTTCATATCTCGCAATATTACAGTTTTGCTTTGAACTTCTGCTTTTCCTACAATAATCGTGTAACTAGTGCCCAGGGCGTTAGCTTGTCTCATCTGTCCCTTTAAGCTTTTGCTACCTGTAGCTTCCATAACTGCGATCTGCCCTCTTCGCAACCTTGAAGCAAGCTTCATTGCTTCGAGTTTTGCTTCCTCTCCCACGTAGGCGATGAAAACGTGAGACTTAGGCAAAGCCGGGACATCTACCTTCCGGGCTCTTAAACTTGATATGATTCTTTCTATGCCAGCAGCGAAACCAACTGAAGGGGTAGGCTTCCCCCCTAGTTGCTCGATAAGGTCATCGTAGCGACCTCCACCTCCGAGCGCACTTTGTGCCCCTTCCTCCTGGGATTGAATCTCAAAGACGGTCCTGGTGTAATAATCCAAGCCGCGCACCAGTCTGTGGCTTACTTGGAAAGGTAGTTCTAGCGCAGTTAGGTATTCTTGCACACTCTCGAAGTGTGTGCGACACTCGTTACATAAGTAGTGGATACTTTTCGGCGCCGTTTCAGCTACCTTTTGACATGAAGGGTTCTTACAATCCAGCAACCTCAGAGGATTCTTAGTGAACCTAACCTTGCAATCAGGGCAAAGATGAGCCATGTAGGGGGAATAATGCTGCTTCAAAGCTTCTATATACTTAGGGCGGCATGCTCTACAGCCGATGCTATTAATTTGCATGGAAAATCCAGGGAGACCCAAAGAGAGGAAGAACTGATTTGCCATTTCGATCACTTCGGCATCGAGGGCGGGGTCAGCATCCCCCAGGGCTTCCACACCAAACTGGTGGTGTTGCCGATAGCGACCAGCTTGTGGTCGCTCATATCTGAAGGCAGGAGCAATATAGTAAAGCCTTACTGGTTGGGGCAAGTTATACAAGCCATGCTCCAAGTAAGCCCGACAAACCGGAGCCGTCCCTTCTGGGCTCAAAGCCAACTTCTGCCCACTTCTATCCCTGATGACGTACATTTCCTTATCTACAATATCAGTTCCCTCGGCCACGATCCGAGTGAAAAGCCCGAGGTCTTCAAATACAGGTGCGGTGATGCGCTGGTAGCCATAAAGCTGGCACAGCAGAGCAGCCTTCTCCTCAACATATCTCCAGTAGCCTTGCTCGTGTGGTAGGATATCCGATGTGCCTCGGGGTGCTTTGTACAAAGGAAGGAACTCCTTTATGGTAGAATACAGCAAATAGACGAATTTTGTAAAGATTTGCTTCAGCCTTCTTATTGAGTTATTATGAAATCGCTGACATGGAGATTAGTTCGCTTATAGCAAAAGCCAGGGAGTATCTACCTGCTGACAGGATAGCTCCAATTGAGTCAGCTTATCAGTTTGCTGCCCAAGCGCATGAGGGGCAGAAACGCAAATCAGGAGAGCCCTATGTGCAGCATCCCTTGGAAGTGGCCACGACCCTAGCTGACCTTCAACTTGATGCTGACACTTTGGCTGCTGCGTTGTTGCATGATGTGGTTGAGGACTGCGGCATTCCACTACACGATATAGAAGCAAATTTTGGTCCTGAAATAGCTAGATTAGTTGACAGCAGCACCAAACTAAATACGGTAATAAAGCCAACTCGGGAGAAAAAAACTCGGAGGGAGCCCCAAACTGAAAACTTGCGTAAGATGCTCATAGCCATGGCAGAGGATTTGCGTGTGGTCTTTATAAAGTTAGCTGACAGATTGCACAACCTGCGAACACTGCATGCCTTGCCGGTGGAGAAGCGTCGCGCTATTGCTCAGGAGACCTTAGACATATATGCTCCTTTAGCACATCGCTTAGGCATATGGGCAGTGAAGTGGCAATTGGAGGATCTAGCCTTCCGTTACCTGGAACCGAGGCAATATCACCAGATTGCTCGCTTGGTGTCCAAGCAGCGTGCAGAAAGGGAAAGCTTCATAAACGAGGCCAGCCATGTGCTTGCTGAGGGATTAAGGAAAGCCGGTGTAGAAGCCAAAGTCTCTGGAAGGCCAAAACACATCTACAGTACCTATCAAAAGATGTGCAAATATTCCGTGCAAGGTAAGGATTTTGGTGACATTCATGACCTTTTCGCTCTCCGCGTGTTGGTAGATAAGGTTTCGGACTGTTACAAAGCTTTAGGCGTAATTCACAGCTTTTGGCACCCCATTCCTGAGGAATTCGACGATTTGATTGCCAACCCCAAAGACAACGGCTATCAATCCTTGCATAGCACCGTGATGTGCCAGGGTACAACCCCCCTAGAAGTGCAGATTCGAACCTATGAAATGCATCAAGTAAATGAGTATGGGGTGGCTGCTCATTGGAGCTACAAAGAGGAGAGAGTGGACAAGAGTTTCGATAACAAAATAGCTTGGCTACGCCAGCTCATTGAATGGCAAAAAGACCTTAGCAGTGAGGAGTTTCTAGAATCTGTTAAGACCGATATTCTCATTGATCGGGTGTTTGTCTTTACACCAAAAGGTGAGATAAAGGATTTGCCCAGAGGTGCCACACCTCTGGATTTCGCCTTTCGAATTCATACCGACCTGGGGTATCGATGCATTGGAGCGAAGGTAAATGGGCGACTGGTGCCTTTCAGCCATGCACTGAGCAACGGTGATGTGGTGGAAATTATGGCTGCCAAAGGGGAAAGGGGTCCCAGCCTTGACTGGCTAAATCCTGAGCTGGGATATATTAAGACCTCTCATGCTCAGACAAAGGTTCGCCAATGGTTTAATAAGCAGGAAAGAACTCAGAATATAGAGGCTGGCAAGCACCTTTTTAACAAGGAAGTCAAGCGACTGGGTATTGAATCAGTTAACTTTGAGGAAATAGCAGGCTTATTCGGCTATGAAAGCCCTGACGACTTTTTTGCTTCTTTGGGCTGCGGCAACATCAGCCCTACACAAGTGGCACTTAAGTTGACCGCTAGCTCGGAACAGCCACAGGAAATAGTGGAAACTCTACCTGCACGCAGGATTAGCCCCTCAAGCGTTAAAGTGCTAGGCACAGGTGACTTGCTCACTTATCTGGCTAATTGCTGCCACCCCTTGCCTGGAGACAAGATTATCGGTTATATTACCCAGGGTCGTGGCATCGCTGTGCACAGGAAGGATTGTGTCAATATTATTAATGAGGTAGAAAAAGAGCGGCTGATCGGGGTCGCTTGGGGGGATGTGGAGCAAGTTTATCCGTTAACCATACAAATTGATGCCTGGGACAGAGTGGGTCTGTTGCGAGATATCACTGTTATTGTGGCCGCAGAGGGAGTAAACATCAATAGCGCCAATCTGAAGGATAACGGTAATAATACTACATCAATATCTCTTACCTTGGAAATCAAAGATTTGAACCAATTGACGAGTCTAACATCCAAGATATATCAAGTCTGGGGGGTTACCAGTGTAGCGAGGACGGGTAGAGTGCAAGTTGGCACTGGTACTCAACATGAGGAAGGAGGGATCATTGCCCAAAACTAAGTCAGTTCACGGAGCAGCTCGATCAGCAGAAAAGAAACGAATGCGTAATCGCTCAGTGCGGAGTGCTATTAAGACTTACATAACTAAGACGGACAACCTTATTGGCGCGAAGGAATGGGGATTGGCACAAGAGACCGCGCTAGCAACGGTAAGTAGAATAGATAGGGCAGTGAGCAAGGGCATCATTCATCGTAACAAGGCAGCGAGACTCAAGTCTCAATTAATGAAGAAACTGAATCAAGCTCTTCCCGAGAGGTCTGGAGGTTAGCGCCGCTTGGCTACTAAGTTACTTTCTTCAAAACAAGAATCCATCATTAGATATATTCGACAGTTCTTGCGTAACCACGGTTATCCACCTACCATTAGGGATATTGCTAGGGGATGCAGCATAAGTTCTACTTCGGTTGTAGCTTATAACCTAAACAAATTAGAGCAAGCAGGATATATCGGCCGTCACAGCGATATATCTCGGGGAATCGAGCTTTTGAACGGCACCGAGGATAGTAGAAAGCTTGTCTACGTTCCCATAGTGGGGGAGATAGCTGCTGGAGAGCCTATTCCTGTGCCTGATTCCGAGACAACAAACGTCATCTCCATCGAAGGGCTAGAGGTAAGCCAGGAGTTAACACATGGCAGGGAGAATGTCTATGCCCTTCGAGTGAAAGGCGATTCCATGCTAGACGCCTTGATAAGGGACGGTGATATCGTTCTAATGGAGTATGTGAGTAGCGCTGAAGAGGGAGACATGGTGGCAGTCTGGCTTAAGAGGGAACAAGAGGTGACGCTCAAAAGATTTTTTGCCGAGCCAAATTGGATTCGCTTAGAGCCGGCAAACACTCAAATGAAACCTATTTACACTACTCCCGACAATGTTGAGATCCAGGGGAAGCTTGTTGCCCTCATTCGCCCTATGCCATAGGTACTAGGCCATGATATTATCCCAGTTTCAAGAGGTGGGACGTAATCTTTTTACTCAAGGCCTTGTTTCCTCCCAGAGTGGCAACCTGAGCATAAGGCTTGGAGAGTGCCTATTTATTACCCATCGTGGCACCATGCTGGGTTCGATTGAGGAAGGGGACTTGGTGCAAACTGGAATCACAAAGAATGGTCGGTCCACACCTTTGGCTTCGTCGGAGCTGCCAGTTCACCGCTCTATCTACCAGCACACGTCGGCATTGAGCATAGTTCACGCTCATCCCCCTTACGCCGTTGCCCTGTCCTTCGTAGAAGAGGAGATCATCCCTCGTGATATGGAAGGGAAGCTTTTGTTTTCCAGGGTGCCTGTTTTGGACAAAGAGGTGCTGAAGGCGAACGAGCTTTGCCGAGAGATAACTGAAGCGCTAAAGCAACACAAGGTTGTTTTGCTCCGAGGTCACGGGAGTTTCGCTGCTGGCCAGCTACTGGAAGAAGCCTGCTACTATACTACCGCCCTGGAGTATAGCTGTCGTCTTCTCTACCTGCTCAAGGGTTTGGGGGTAAACGCTGGCCAGAATTTCTAGGCCCTTACCGCTTTAGGGGAAAGCAAAGTGTACCAATCAAAGTACTTAGAGTTTCTCCCCAGTATTACTTCAGCAAATATTTTGTGTAACTGGCTAGTTATGTGGCCGACTTTCCCTGTCCCTACAGGGCGGTGGTCGACTTCAACTATAGGGGTGATGTGCGCTGCGGTGCCGGTGAAGTAGCACTCCTCAGCCAGGTAGAGTTCACTTCGGTCACCTTGTCTCTCTATGGTATCTATGCCTAACTCGTTTCTAGCTAATTGGATAACTGTGTCTCTGGTAATGCCCATAAGGATATTGTCGGAGGAGGGAGGCGTGATGAGCTTTCCATTGATGACGAGGAAGATATTCTCCCCACTGCCTTCGGACACATGTCCATCATGACTTAACAATATCGCCTCATCAAAGCCATTTTCCCAGGCTTCAGTTTTAGCCAGAGCGCTATTTACATAGATGCCACAAATCTTGCCCCGTGGTGGAATCATGGTGTCATCGACACGACGCCACGATGAGGTGCAGCAGCGAACGCCTTTCTGAATATCGAGATAAGGGGGGAGCGTGGTCACAATGATAAGGAAATCGTCCTCCAGATCGTGGAGGCGAACCCCAACGGCTTCGGAGCTTTTGTAAGCCAGGGGGCGGATATATACATCTTCGTGGTAGCCGCTTTCCTCCAGGAGCTTTGTGGTCACGCTGCAGAGCTCATCAACGGAATAGGCAAGGTTGATCTTCAAAATGCGGCAGCCGCCAAACATGCGTTCATGGTGATCCCGGAGTCTAAAGATGCAAAATCTCTCTTTCTCTTTATCCCAATTACCGCGGATGCCTTCAAAGCACCCGGTACCATAATGCAAGGCATGGGTCAGAATTCCAATCTTAGCCTCAGATAGTGGCATAAATTGTTTTTGAAAGTAGGCATAAGGCGGCATTTTTCTCCTTTCCTATCTATGACATATGTAATCCAATTATAACGTTCGCCCCAAGCTAAAACAACTACCCTAAATTAGGTATTGTTCCTCCTCTTTGTATTGAGGTTAACCCGTATTTGCTCCGAATTTGGTTGATGGCTTTGTCCAAGCGCTCTGCTCTTTCTACCCCAGGATCAAACATGCTGAGCTGTTTTTCCTTGCCGACTAGACTCGATGCCCTGATACCTATGAGGCGAATTGCCTTTTCTTTCTCTGTCAGAGCTTTGTTCAGCAATTGGAAGGCTACGAAGAACATAACTTGATTGACATTGGTAGCTTCTTGCAGGGTAATTTGGCGAGCGATTGTCTCGAAATCAGCATATCTAAGCCTTACAGTTAAACACCTTGCCTGTTTGGCTTGAGAGCGTAGTCGGTCGCTGACTTCCTCACAGAGGTGACTAAGCTCAGCCGCGAGGAAACGCCGATCCAACGTATCTCTGGCGAAGGTAATTTGCTGGCTAATGGACTTAGGCTCACCAGGTGCCTCCACCTTTCGGTCATCTATCGCATTGGCGCAGCGATGCATGGCGACTCCAGAGACCGCCAGACGGCTCTTGATTGTTTCCTGGGAAAGGCTAGCTAATTCACCTATGGTGGCTATGCCCATTTGTCTTAGTATTTCTTCTGTTTTTCTGCCCACCCCGGGCAGCTTGGCTATAGGAAGGGGACCCAGAAAGTCTCTCTCCTCACCTACAGCTATCTCTAGCAGTCCGTTGGGCTTCCATAACTCAGAAGCGATCTTTGCCACCACTTTGCACGTCGCAATGCCTATCGAGGCGGTGAGCTTGAGTTCTTCATGTATTCGGTCTTTAATGGAGAGTGCTAGTTGCTGTGGAGACCCATAAGGTTTCTCGAATCCGGTAACATCGAGGTAAGCCTCATCAAGCCCCAAAGGCTCAATATGAGGGGAGAAATCAGCCAGAATTCCCATGAATCTGGCTGAAGCGGCTCGATAGCGAGAGAAATTAGCTTGCAGGAAAGTTGCTTGGGGGCAGAGGCGATGAGCCCTGGATAAAGGCATGCCAGCATGTACGCCGAACGGTCGTGCCTCATAGGAAGCAGAGGCTACCACACCGCGGCGCTCAGGATCCCCGCCAACGACTACTGGCTTACCCTTTAGCTTTGGGTCAAGGGCCTGCTCCACGGAAACGAAGAAAGCATCCAAATCGATGTGAAAAACACAGCGGGCCACGCTTCAATTATAAATCAGCTATAGGAGGCTAACAATGGCTGGCTACTGTCTTTTGAATGGCCTTCTTTGGTACCCACAAGGTCAGTGGCCCGAAGGCATCGCTAGGCTTCAAGAATCCCGGACACGTTTTCCTGGTGTCCTTTGGCCTGATAGCCGTTAGAGTATAGTCTTAAGCGGAAAATCTGCCATACTCAAAACAGCCAGAAGAGAGCTTCCGGATCCGGAAGCTCTCATTTGAATACTTAGTATTCGCTTGTCAATCACCCTTACTCCCCCACTTGAGCTGCAGGCTAAGCCTCCCTGACCACATATTCCTGGCCTCGCATTGCAACGAGGAGCTCAGGGCTTCCTACCGCTCTCTGCCAACACATTCCAGTAACTAGGACTTTCTTACGCTGGCGGAGAGCCCGTACCAGGAAAGATCCACCGGCATAACCACGCGTACCGCTTTGCCATGCCTCACCTCCTTACCAGGTAACCCTAGCTCTTACTTGCTTCCCACCTACATTATAGCAGGAGGCAAACGATGAGTCAAATCTCTGCACTCGGTGATCCGATTAGTGACCAGAAACCAACCCCATTTAGAGATGCCGGTCGCTGTTCTGAAGCTGGGTTGCCCGCTCTATACGCACCACACCAAATCGCGCCTGGGGCAAATTCGCCAGCACTAGCTCGTGGAGTTTCGGAGCCTTAACTTGATACTCAACCGAGGTCCTCACCACCCAGTACAGAGAGATGGAAGGCGCTTGACTTATTTTCTTATCTTGTCGATAATTCAGCTCTGCTAAAAGGGGGAAACAACGTATGTTTCTTGGTATTTATGGTTGGCTTCTGTTTATGATTCCGCCGCTCATATTCATGATCTATGCCCAAGCCAAGGTGAATTCCGCCTTCAAGAAATACTCCCGGGTGGCTAACATGCACCGCGTCACCGGGGCTCAGGCTGCTGAAAGCCTTCTCAGGGATAATGGATTAGCAAACATAAAGGTTGAGCAGATAAAGAGGAAGCTAGGCGATCACTATGACCCCAGGCACAAAGTGCTGCGCCTTTCACCTGAAGTCTATGGCAATGCCTCCGTAGCTGCATTAGGGATCGTAGCTCATGAGATTGGGCACGCTGTTCAGGATAAGACAGGATATGCCTTCTTGAGGTTTCGCACGGCCCTGGTCCCAGCGGCTAGCGTTGGAAGCCAACTGGGCTGGTTTTGCATCATTGGGGGAGTCTTTCTCTATCTCCTTGCAGGAGAGTTCGGGTTAACTGTTCTCTGGATAGGAATCTTCCTGTTTGCCTTAGCTGTCCTTTTTTCCTTGGTAACTCTGCCTGTGGAGTTTAATGCCAGTAATCGAGCACGGCTGATGCTACGCACTACCGGCTTGGTTTCAGTTGAAGAATACAACGGCGCGAGTGCTGTCCTGTCAGCGGCAGCTCTGACCTATGTAGCCTCCTTCCTCCAGGCAGTAGCCCAGCTTATGTTTTTCATCCTACTCGACGTAGGTCTGGGCCGAAGGTAGTCTTTTGCCTAGATGCCAGCATTGCGGTAAGGAATCCCGCCTTATTTCCCAGGCACTAGAGGTCTGTCTCGATTGTATTCGGCAAGACTCTGCTGCGGTTCTGCCTAAGACCCAAGAAGCTCACCGCAAGGCTAGGAGCCTATTCAACCTCCCTACTCATCCTCCTGCCTATGAAACTGGCCCCCAATGTCTTATTTGTGTTAATGAATGCCGCTTGCCCCCGAAGGGCAGAAGCTTTTGCGGACTTCGTTTCAATGAAGGGAATAGGCTCAAGGGCGCCACGGCGGATAAAGGCAACGTTAGTTGGTATTACGACCCCTTGCCCACTAATTGTGTAGCAGATTGGGTCTGTCCCGGTGGGACAGGGGTTGCTTATCCAGAATTTGCCTATCGCAATGGCCCAGAATACGGCTACAGGAACTTGGCTGTCTTCTACCAGGCTTGCTCCTTCGATTGCCTATTTTGCCAAAACTGGCACTTTCGTGAATTAGCGTTGAAGGAAGCCAATGTTAGCGCTCCAACGCTGGCTGATGCTGTTGATGAGCGAACTTCCTGCATCTGCTACTTTGGTGGTGACCCCACACCCCAGTTGCCCCATTCCATTCGCGTTGCTCGATTAGCTTTGCAGAAGAACAAAGGCAGGATCCTCCGCATTTGCTGGGAGACCAATGGCTCCATGCACCCCGCCTTGCTAAGACAGGCCGCCGACATTGCTTTACACTCCGGTGGCTGCATCAAGTTCGACCTCAAAGCCTGGGATGAGGGACTGCATATCGCCCTGTGCGGCGTAAGCAATAAGAGAACCTTAGAGAACTTCCAGCTTTTGGCTGAATATGCCAGCAAGAGGCCTTCGCCTCCCTTCTTAGTCGCCAGCACTCTGCTGGTGCCGGGATATATAGATAAGAGAGAGATTTCTCAGATTGCTCAATTTATCTCCTCCATCAACCCAGATATCCCATATTCCCTTCTTGCCTTTTATCCCCAATTCATGATGCGCGACTTGCCCGCCACATCTAGACGGCACGCTGAGGAATGTCTGGCGGCAGCGAAGGCACAGGGGCTGAGAAGGGTCAGGGTTGGGAACATCCATTTGTTAAGAGAAGATTACTGACCTCGCAACTGCCCGGCTTGTCCCGAATCGAAGGCCTGAGCCGAAGCGAAGGGGCAGCGAGGGAACCTTACTCCCCCTTGTAATTGCGAGGAGCATTAGCGACGAAGCGAGGTGAAGGTACTGGAGAGGAGTGGCTCAGGCAATGACCTTCTCTTTGGTCGGGGCGGAGAAGACAGGAGAGCTTGTGATGAGTCTCAGGTGCCGCACTTCGGTCAAAGTAGTCGGTCGGCTAATCTGTGCGGGGCATTTGCATTCACAAATCCAGCACGCTCACCTGGACATGGCGCCTTTTGATATAAAGACTGCAAGGACCTAACATCTACAGTCCTATCTTATCAGCCACCTCACGCATCCCCATGATGGTGTCGGTGACCAGTTCTCTTACCTCCACTCCCAGCATTTCGGCTCCCTTATCAATCACCTGCCGGTTCACACCAGCAGCAAATGCCTTGTCTTTCCATTTCTTGATCACCGACTTTGCCTCCAGGTCTGCCACGCTCTTCGATGGACGGATTATGGCTACTGCCGTGATAAGCCCTGTTAGTTCGTCAACGGCATACAGCGTTTTCTCCATGTTGCTTTGCGGCTCAACGTCACTACATATACCCCAGCCATGAGACACAATCGCTCGTATGTATTCCTCTGGCCAAGCTCGCCCCTCCAATATCTCTCGGGCTTTCTTACAATGCTGCTCGGGAAAACGTTCATAGTCCAGATCATGCATTAGTCCCACGATGCCCCACTTCTCCTCATCCTCGCCCGCCTTCCGTGCCATGTAGCGCATCACACCCTCAACGCGATAGGCGTGCTTCAGCAGGCTCTCACTCTCGTTGAATTCCTTAAAAAGCGACAGCGCTTCATCGTGTGTTGGCACATGCTTCTGCATTTCACTGCCCCCTTACCTTGTTCTTGCCCGCCCAGGTCTGTACACCATCATCTGTGTGCTCTCCGAGCGGTAACCAACCAGGATTCAGCCGCCCTGTTGATCCAAGACTATAAACGGTTGCGTT
>JAUVWD010000072.1 GCA_030604285.1 Chloroflexota bacterium | reverse complement strand
GTACTGTCCGAGATACTACTCCGCTCTAGTGTGGGCAGGAGGGAGCCTATCATGGCATCGACGTAGCTGACTTTAGAATCATATGTGTTGATACGCTCACTTACCACTTTCGGTGATAGGATGCCTGGTGAGCTGAGTGCTTTCCTGTCAACATTCACGATGTTGTACTTTTTGAGCGGGGAGATGAATCTTGACAAAGGCAGGTAGGGCTCATGAGCATCCATGTAATGCACCCAGAGGAAGAAATTTTCCCGACCATTAGCCTGCAGCCATGATATCACCTTCCTGTTTATCACTTCAGCCGTGGTGTAGTAAGCACCCGCCATAAGGGTTAGATATATTGGAAATAGAAACTCGTACAATCTGCCCTCTGCACCTATTACGCGCTTGAGCAATTGCCTTGGTTTACTAAGCAGGCTTTGATGGTGCCTCTTCTGGTAGCTGTCGTCAAAGGTATCAAACCCTCTGTGATAACCGAAATATGGCGAGAGCCAGGGATTGGAGTGGATTCCCGCTGTATGATAACCATGCTCTTTTAGCACCTGGGCCACAGTGGTTCTCGAATCTGTTATATATAGCTTAGCGCCATACATCAGGGGATAGGTGGAGGTAAACAGGGACACGAAAGAAGGGGGAGTGGTTGCTCCCACCGATATCGCTTGAGGGAAAAGCACACCGGCACTGGCGAGGCGATCCAGATTTGGCGTCGTCTGCTTTGAGTAGCCCAGGCAACTCAAGCGGTCTGCCCTCAGGCAGTCAATTGTTATAAGGATCAAGTTCATTGCTCCTCCCGTTAGTGGCGAGGAGGTTCAATGTGAACCGCCTTGCCTTCAGAACAGTTGCGCAATAGTACCCTATTGGGAAACGCTTTGCAATATACTCCATAGAATAGCCCTGGACGAGCCTGACGTAGAGTATGCGTCCTTGCATCATGTACGCTAGCCGACCTTCAATTTGTTGCCCTTCTTCGTGGGCGATGGATGGTCTGTTTAATCATGAGGCCAACGCCAAATCTAATGATCAGGCCTTACCTTGGCGACCATATTTGAGCGCTGCCGTTATCGTAGATTAGCCTGCGTCCCTCCAGTAGTTCCGGCATCTCACTTAGGCCGATATGCCTGTATTCCCGCTGAACTCCGTCACTCTCCACCACCAGCATTTCTTCTTTGTCCACATTCCAGGTCCTCAAAAAGACATGGGCATCTTCAGGCACCGTTTCTGAACTTCGCACCTGGCCCACCTGCCCCCAGAGTTGATCAGCAAGGATTAGCCCGCCATACCGGTCAGCATATACCGTAGCGTCATCATCCACTATTTGGCGCAAATATAGAGCTGCTTCGGCCTCCCTATCGTTGAATACTGGCATGTCTAACCTGTAACTGCTCAACGCCGGCGAATGTGGTGTATCGATAGTCAACCATGATTCGTCGCCGCTAATTTCAGATACGAATCCACTGGTGAACATAAAGTAGGGTATGAGTATAGCTAGCGCAAAGAACGTTAGATAAGATAAATTTTTACCCCTCGGGTTGGATGATAACGCTGGCCCTCTTGTGAGTTTTACTCGAGAGGACACAGACTTGGCTAGTGTGGACATGCCCTGCCAGATTGCTTGGCCGCCAATAACGCAAAGCGGTGCCAAAAGAAACAAGCTAATATGATAGAACCTATGGACATTGAGATAGCCAGAAAAGCGAGGCAGAGCTATACAAGCAAACAAAATTAGAGCAGCCACTACACTTAGGGCGACATACTCCGCTCTAAATCTCAAGCCCTTGGGTCTAAGAACGATTATGAAGAAGCCGAGCACGATAAATAGCTGGGTTAAGTATTGGAAGACTCTGAAGGCCTTGCCCGACGCTGAAGCCGAGGCAAAATCAAGCCCAAGGGCAGTCTCGACCAAACCCTCCCTCTGTGTAGGGTCCAAGAATGCGCTGTCTGGCTCGCTAGACAAGAGGGAATACTGCTTCTGCCCGATGTTCGTGATAGTGTCCAGTGCTGTCCCTTGAGCTATACCTCCATACCAACCGAAGGCGAAGACCAGATATATGGCTATAACTACTGCCATAATCTTGTGTGGGAAAGCTCCCTGGGTGGTTGAGCTTTCGGGCAGGCCACCAAGTCTATGAGTTAACCACCCCCAGGCCCTTCTGCCAGCGGGGCTCCTTACTACAGCCACTATGCCCCACCCAACCAGCAGGAAAGCCATACAGATGTAGCCCAGGGCATAGTGAGACACTATCAAGGATATGGCGAAGACAATTGCCAGAACTAGCCTTTGGCCTAAGGCTAGTTTACGGTCAATGAGAAGCAATATCAGCAGGGCGAAAAATAGTTCGGCAATCTCCTGCCTTGCTAGCGTGGGCATCCGGATGGCGAAGGTCCACATAGCCATAAAGAAGAAGGCGGAAAGAAAGGCCTTCCTATCTCCAATTTGCTTACGGAAGACGTGAAATAGAGCCAAAGGCACGAGGCTGAAGATGAGAGGGTATATGATCTTGAACACCCATACTGCGTCCATATCGAGCACAAGGGAGAATATGGGGCACAGCATAACAATGCTTAGCGCTGTGTTGTAGTTGTGGGGGATGGTGAAGTCCCAGTGGCCATTTTGGAAGACTTGATTCTGAAAGTAGTATTCCGTATGGATGTCGACGCCGACTAGCTGTGGAGATATGAGACTGATATGGAGCAAGAGGCTGAGCCCTATAAGTGCTATTGCCAGGGGATATGCCTTTCGCGGCAGTCTACCAAAGGCAGCCGCAGCAACCACGCCGGCGATGGCGACAATGAAGAAAAGGAGCATTAAGTTATTCTGGTACTGATTAACCAGGTGGGCTCCCAAGACGGCAAGAACAGGTAGGGAAAATAGGAGTAAATAAGGGGCGGAAAGGATTTCCCTCATGTCGAACCGTTTTGATTCTGCTGAGAAATCGTTGTCTCGCTTGTAAGCCGCAGCACCGAGTATCAGGGTAAAGACAGACAGGGTAGCTACTACAGGAAAAGTTGATATTGGTTTGGAGACGCCGATAGGAGGCAAGGCAAAGTTGGCAAACAAGCCGGTGAACATAACGAAGGCAAGGCTCAGCCCCACTGAATAGAGCAAACTTTCTATGGCACTGATATTGTGAATCTTGAGGATTCTGAGGATAAGGACGCCTGGGATGAAGGCTAAGAAGAGAAAGCCGACAATTTGTCTTAGGACCGGAATATCATAGCCTGAAGCTGCCAGCCCAACTAGCCCGAGATTAGCTAGTAGAACAGCTAGCGATAGCAGCAGGCAATCCTTGATTGCCCAGTCATTGATCTTGCACATTTTCTCGCCTATTTCGCTTGACTTGCGGCCTGCATAATTACTTCCTGGAGGCATCTGCTAGCCACTGAGACACTGTATTGCTGCACCACCAGGTTGTAGGCATTGCTTATCAGTCTCTCTCGCAGGCCGTCGCTCTCAGCCAATATCTCAATTTTATTGATGAAATCATCCGCAGTCCTCTCGGCAATCAAGACATGATAGCCATCCTGACAGTCGATTCCTTCGACTCCCTTGGCAGTAGAGATAACTGGGACTCTTGCAGCGAAAGACTCCAGTATCTTGAGACGAGTGCCCCCGCCAATACTCAAAGGCGCGATGACAGCATCAACAACAGAAAGGAATCGCCGCATATCTGGGACATCCGAATAGAACGAAACGATTTCATTTTTCTTATGGTAGCACCATCCAGGAACCCGGGCCCCAGCTACTATGAGTCGGGTATTGCCTCCCAGCTGTCTTAGGGCGGGTACAAGCTCGTCTAGAGTAAACTTAAGGGCATCAATATTGGGCCTGTAGTCCATTCGTCCGTGGAAAAGCAACAGGAATGACGACGGGTCAAGCCCTAACTTCTGGCGTTCAGCAACCTTGTCGTATAGACTATGAGTTTGGGAAAGAAAATCAGTATCTACGGTATTTGGAAGTAGGCCAAACTTTGCCGCTGGGATCCCGTAAGCCTCCCTTAGCTCGTTCACATCCAGTTCCGAGACGGATAGCACCTTTGTCGCTCTTTGGCAGGCATATTTCTCAACGTAATGGGTCATTCTGCGAATTACAGGATTACGGGTAGCTTGTTTCATTAGGCCATACTCAAAGTCGTGAGCCACATATATTACTGGTATTTTCTGTTTCACTATCTTATGTGATGCGGCAAAACTCCAAGGAAAGTGAGCGAAAATTATAGAATAGCTTCCGCACCGCTTACGGAGAGTTGATCGGAAGAAGGGGTTAAACATCTGAGCATACATATCGAAGAGCAGCCTCATCTTTTCCGGAAGAAACGTAACGCGCTGGATATTGGGATACGTCACTAAGTTCAGCCCCGATGGGAGATTGTTTGGGGGTTGGTTGACGCGAGTGGGGAATATGATGTCCACATCGTAGCCAGCATATATCAAGGCAGCTAAATCGCTCTTGATACGCTGGACTGACCCGCTATAGATGCCCAAATAGTCAAAGGGCACTACTACGCCTATTCTTGGATGTCGCTGGTCACGGCTATTCATCGTACTTTTTGATACACGTACAAATAACCCAGTGGCATGAGACTGAGTAACCTTGACTTCCTGCAAAGCTTATAAAGTAGCGCTTTCTTAGTAGGGACATATCCCTCAAGCCCATC
>JAUVWD010000049.1 GCA_030604285.1 Chloroflexota bacterium | reverse complement strand
GAGTCTGAGCCTCGTTATACGTCCTCTCATCTACCAGGTCACACTCCAGGGTGGTAGAAGGTATGCCGAATTCCTCCTCCAACACCCTGCCAATTTCAACTACGGGGTACACTACGGGACGGCAAGTTATGAGATAAAAGAGCACGATGCCCGCAGCTTTGTAGTCTCTGGCGGCATTAACTAGAGTAGAAACAGTTTGCCCCAATGAACCCATGGGACCCATCATCCCACCGGAGAATTGCAAGCACCTTAAGGCCATCTCCCTGAAGGGATTCTCGGGCGTTCGCGGTGGGAAGGGTGCCAGGTTATAGATTGGCTCATAGATAAAGACGCCGCCGATCTTCTCAAAGTAATTCATTAGCGACATGTTAAACCACGGGCCCAATCCATACCAAAGCAGGCGGAACTTCTCATCAGGGATAACTCCCACCTTGTCCTCCACCTTTTGTCTCAGTTCATCACGAAGTTCGACATAAAAATCATAAGCCCTCTGGGTGCCTGAGGTGTATGTTCCGGGATACATTACACTCAGCCCGTCCGCAGAGGTCATTGGTGCTGGCACTGCCTTGCGGTACTCCAGTACTTGCAACCTCAGTTCATTTGACTTATAAGCTAAATCCAGGGTCTCATTGAATCTATCCTGATCATACTTATGACCGGTGACATCCTCAATGAATTTGGCCATGTCTCTCCATTGGCGCTCGACATAATCTATTTCATGGTCTGCTGGTGGTGAAGAATAAACATCGGTTACTCCCCTTTTTAGGCTGGAATGATATGGGAGAACAGGATTGCGCTGTCCCGGCATAGCAAAAGCAAGATCGTCACCCCTTTCCGGGAAGTCAATCAGAAAGAAAGGCACGTTGAACTTCTGTGCTAGATAGCGCAGCCATTTTCCTCTCTGGTCGCAGACACAGCTAGTCGTAATTACCATGTCAGGTGGTTCCAGTCCCCCTAGAGGGGCATCTTTCATATCTCCGCTAAGTGCATGTCCTATAGTTGTCCGAGCATAGCCACAGTTATAACTAGCGAAGCCTTCCTCTTCAGCTAATTTGCAGAACCTCACTGCCTCCTTTAACACGTTGGGATCCTTGGATCCTCCCCGACGAAACATTGCGCTGACAACCCCGTAATGCTCTGGATTTTGGGGATAGACATCCATAGCAAACAGCAATTCTTTAGGCAGCATGGCACAAGTCCAGGCTATAGGCTTACCCGCGGCTTTCCACTCATGTGCCATAGCATAGTCCTCTTTCACATAAGGCCATACTTTCCTTGCAGTCTCCACTGATTTCTTTGAAGTTGCAGTCTTCTTTACTTCTTCAGCCATTTTCCCTCCCTTATATTGCAATTAGTACTTGAAAGCACTCCCATAGTTGCTGCATCATTTTCCTCCCTCGCCAATTCCATCCTAACAGGCGTAAATGCCATCGACCTGCAATTGCTGTTTATAGCACGTCGCGATTCCGTAAGTCAAATCGCCTTGACTATCAATCCCTCGATTAGCTAAACTAGGCAGGTGTCGTCTCAGCTACCGCAAGAGAACTAGATCAAGATAGGGGCACCACATGAGAGAACAGAAAGCATTAGAAATTGAAAGAAAAACCGAGGAGTTGTATGCTGAATCTGAGCGCTTTCCAGAAAGCGGAGACAATTTCAGCACTCTTTCCGGCATCCCCATCAAACGCCTCTATACTCGAGTTGATATCGCCCAGACTCGCTACTCTGAAGACATAGGCTTTCCCGGTGAATATCCATTCACGCGTGGCGTTCATTATACCGGCTACCGGGGGCGGACATGGACGATGCGTATGTTCTCTGGTTATGGCTCGGCTGAAGAGACCAACGCCCGCTATAAGTACCTCCTGAGTCACGGTGAAACTGGGCTAAGCGTGGCTTTCGATTACCCAACCCTCATTGGCTACGATACTGATGATCCACTGGCGCGTGGCGAATTCGGCAAGTGCGGGGTAGCTGTCTCTTCACTAGCTGATATGGAAATACTTTTCGATGGCATTTCTGTGGATCAGATAACTACCTCCATGACTATAAACGGGCCTGCTGCGGTGATTTGGGCAATGTATCTTGCCAATGCCCAAAGAAGAGACATACCTTGGAACAAGCTGGGGGGCACGATTCAAAACGACATTCTCAAAGAATACATGGCTCAGAATTCTTTCATCTTTCCTATAGAGCCGTCCATGCGCCTCATTGTCGATACTTTCGAGTTTGGCACAAAGTATGTGCCACGGTGGAATACTATAAGCATAAGCGGCTATCATATTCGCGAAGCTGGAGCCACCGCTGTTCAAGAATTAGCCTTCACCCTCGCCAACGGGCTTACCTACGTTCAGGCAGGAATTGGCCGTGGATTAAAGGTGGATGAATTCACCCCAAGGCTGAGCTTCTTCTTCAATTGTCATAATGATTTTTTCGAAGAAATAGCCAAGTTTCGTGCCGCGCGCCGCATTTGGGCCAGGGAAATGAAGAAGCGCTTTGCTGCTAACGAAAGATCACAATGGCTCCGCTTCCATACCCAGACCGCGGGCTGCGCCCTTTCTGTAACACAACCTGAAAACAACGTGGCCCGTGTTGCTATGCAAGCATTGGCTGCTGTTCTTGGCGGCACTCAATCATTGCATACCAACTCTATGGACGAGGCTCTGGCTTTGCCGTCAGAAAAGGCAGTCACGGTAGCCTTGCGCACTCAACAGATTATCGCTCATGAAAGCGGTGTAACCAACACTGTAGACCCTCTAGGTGGCAGCTACTTTGTAGAGTCCCTCACCAATGAAATCGAGAAGGCCGTCTATGATTACTTTGAGAAGATAGACTCCTTAGGCGGAGTTATCCCGGCTCTGAAAGGGGGATTTTTTAACCGTGAGATTGCTGATTCCGCCTATCGTTTCCAAAAGGAAGTAGATAGCAAACAACGAATCATTGTTGGCGTTAACGACTACGTAAGTGGGGAGCCAATCACCATCCCCATCTTAGAAATGGATAAGGAGGGAGAAAGGCGACAGCTCGAGCGATTAAGCAGACTACGCAGGGAAAGGGATAATGAATCGGTTTCAGTGAAGCTAGAGGCATTGCGGCAGGTTGCTCAAGGAGGGGAGAACCTTATGCCCCATATCCTCGAAGCAGTTAACGCCTATGCCACCTTGGGAGAGGTTTGCGGCGTGTTGCGCAGAGTCTTTGGTGAATACCAGATTGCACTTATTGTCTAATCAACTACGGAGGGACCTTATGGACATAACTTTAAGCGTTATAAAGGCTGATGTCGGTGGCTATGTTGGACATTCGTCATGCCACCCAGATGTGATACAGAAGGCTAGGGAAAGCTTGGAGGGTGCTAAAGAAGGGGGATTGCTGGTTGATTATCATGTCACGGCATGTGGAGATGACGTCCAGTTGATAATGGCTCATCAGAAAGGTGAAAACAGTGAGCAAATTCATAAATTAGCCTGGGACACTTTTGTGGAATGCACAAATGTAGCTAGAAGCCTAAAGCTTCACGGAGCAGGACAGGATCTATTAGCCGATGCCTTCTCTGGCAATGTCAAAGGCATGGGGCCTGGCGTAGCTGAAATGCAATTTACTGAACGTGAAGCCGAAACCATAGTCATATTTATGGCAGATAAGACCGCCTCTGGAGCCTGGAACTTGCCACTATATAAGATATTCGCTGACCCATTCAATACCATCGGACTGGTGATTGCCTCTAACATGCATTCTGGTTTTACCTTCGAAATCCATGACCTTAAGGAGCACCAGAAGATCTCTCTTAGCTCTCCTGAAGAAATCTATGACATGCTAGTTTTCATTGGCGCGCCAGGTCGCTACGCAATTAAAGCAGTGTACCACAAAGATACCGGGGAAATCGCTGCTGTCTCGTCAACTGAAAAGTTGTCTCTGATAGCAGGCAGATATGTAGGTAAGGATGACCCCGTCTGCATTGTTCGCTCTCAAGGGAAATTCCCTGCCGTTGGAGAGATATTAGAACCATTTGCTTCCCCTCACATAGTACAGGGCTGGATGAGAGGCTCTCATCATGGTCCCTTAATGCCGGTAGCTGTCCGGGACAGCAATCCTTGCCGCTTCGATGGTCCCCCAAGGGTCATAGCTGCTGGTTTCCAACTCGCCAATGGCAAGCTCGTCGGGCCTCGTGATCTCTTTGATGACCCCGCTTTCGACGAGGCTCGCCATCAAGCAAATACTATGGCTGACTTTCTACGCCGCATGGGACCATTTGAGCCGCACCGCCTGCCACTTGAGGAAATGGAATACACCACTATGCCCGAGGTGGCCAAGAAACTGGCTTCAAGATTTCAACCAATTTGATAGCTAAAGTGCCTAAGCTTCTCCTGGCTACCACCAACCCTGGGAAAATCAGGGAATATCGCTTCCTGTTTGGCGATCTTGGCTATCAGATAGGCACATTGGCTGAACAAGGAATAAACAAAGTTGCCACTGAACTTGGAGACAGTTACGAACAGAATGCTCAGTTGAAGGCTGCCACTTATGCCAAATTAGCCCAGCTTACCACCATCGCAGATGACTCAGGGCTTGAGGTGGATGCTCTCGATGGTGAGCCTGGAATTCATTCAGCCCGCTTTGCGGGAAGTGATGCCACAGACGCAGATAGGATGAAAATGCTCCTGGCTAAGCTGGCTAACATCCCGTGGGAAAAACGAAATGCGCACTTTAAATGCGTTATCGCCGTAGTTATGCCGGAAGGACACTTGGAATTATGTCATGGCGAGTGTCACGGTATAATCGCTTTTGAAGCCAGGGGAGAAAACGGCTTTGGCTATGACCCAGTCTTTTACCTTCCTGAGATGGGCAAAACTATGGCAGAGATCTCCTTCGAAATGAAAAACCGGGTCAGCCATCGGGCTCAAGCTGCTTGGGAGGCGCGGCAGGTATTGAAGCGACTTCGTGGCCAACTCATTTGACCAGCATGACCACTCATAGTATACTCTGAATTAGGCATAAATTTCCGGAGGTATTCTATGAAACTATCCTGTCTCCAAGAAAACCTGAGTAAAGGATTGGGCACGGTGAGTAGGGCTGTAGCTACCAGGTCTACCTTGCCCATCACGCAAAATATTCTCCTAGCTAGTGAGCAATCACGCCTAAAGCTAGCAGCCACCAATTTGGAAATGGCTATTACATGTTGGATTGGCGCTAAAGTGGAACAGGAGGGAACCATAACTGTTCCTGCCCGATTGTTCATTGACTTTGTCAATTCGCTACCCAATGACTTGATTGAGATTACGCTACCTGCCAACAGTCATACTATTGAGATAAAAAGCGGTCGCTTCCAGGCGCATATCAACGGCATTGATGCTCAAGACTTCCCGCCCATCCCTGAGGTAAGCGACGGCACAAGTACAAATATGGAAGCAGGTGCCCTGAGAGAGGGAATCACACAGGTTACCTTTAGCGCTGCCACTGAAGAATCTCGCCCGGTTTTGACGGGAATTAACACTGAATTTGAGGGTGAGGAAGTCAGGCTGGCAGCCGCTGATGGTTTTAGGCTAGCCGTCCATAACACAAACCTTGGGTCACCAGTCGACCCGAAGGCCACGGTGATTATTCCGGCAAGAACCTTTAACGAGTTGAATCGCCTTCTTGGTGAGCAAGAGGAGCCAGTGGAAATCACCATAAATCAGCAGAAAAGCCAGCTTCTCTTCCGTCTCAAAAATGCTGAGCTAGTGTCCCAGGTTATTCAAGGTTCCTTCCCCGACTATTCCCAGGTTATTCCTCAGAGCTACAACACAAGAGCCGTAGTAGATACTGCTGAATTTCTACGGGTTGCTAAGATGTGTTCCATATTTGCTCGTGATGCCAGCGGCATCGTCAGGCTGGTTATCACTCCTGGCGCTGAGCTCGCCCCAGGGAAGCTGACTATTTCTGCTCAGGCCGAGGAAATTGGCGGCAATGTCAGCGAAATTGATGCTTTGGTTGATGGAGAAGAGGCTAAGATCGCTTTCAACGTAAAATATCTCTCCGATATTTTGTCTATTCTTC
>JAUVWD010000091.1 GCA_030604285.1 Chloroflexota bacterium | reverse complement strand
TGTATTGATTTGCCTGCGGATGACTGGCGCTGTGATGTGGTTGTAACTGGCTCTCAAAAGGGATGGATGGTACCACCCGGGCTAGCAATGGTTAGCATGAGCGAAGAAGCTTGGAAGGCTCATGCCCATGCCAAGATGCCGCGTTTCTACTGGGATTTCACCAAAGCTAAGGACTACCTGGGAAAGGGGCAAACTCCATGGACGCCAGCCATTTCCATCTTCTACACACTAGATACTACCCTGGATCTAATGCTAGACGAGGGACTCCCCAATATATTTGCTCGGCATGCTAGAGTAGCTCAATCGGCCAGGGACGGGATAAGGTCTTTAGGATTATCTCTTTTCCCTGAAGAAAGTTGTGCCTCCAATACTGTAACGGCAGTGAACGCCCTCGATAAACTCAATGTGCCCAAACTAGTTAATCTTCTCAGAGAGGAACAAGATGTAGTCATCGCTGGGGGGCAGAGCAAGCTATCGGGAAAGATTTTTCGCATCGGCCATCTTGGCTGGGTTGAAGAGGATGACGTGAAAACTGTGTTGGAAGCGTTAGCCAAAACCCTGCCTGAGGCTAGAGAATGAAAGTATTAATTGCAGATCGAATTGCTAAAGAAGGGATAGAGTTTCTTCGCCAGCATGCCGACGTGACTGTTGAGCCAGGGTTGAAGCCTGAGAAGCTGAAAGCCAAAATTGGCGACTACGACGCTCTAATCGTGCGTAGTCAAACCAAGGTACGTGCAGAAATCATTGAATGCGGAAAAAAACTCAAGGTTATCGGCAGAGCAGGGGTAGGAACAGACAATATCGATGTTGATGCTGCCACTAGAAAAGGCATAGTGGTAGTCAATGCCCCCACAGCCAATACCGTGTCGGCAGCGGAACATACCATTGCCCTTATGCTTGCCCTAGCTCGTCACGTACCTGAAGCGAATGATCAGCTTAAATCGGGTAGATGGAAAAGAGAGAAGCTAATTGGCACCGAGCTCAGAGACAAGACATTAGGCATTATTGGCTTAGGTAACGTAGGTTCTGAAGTAGCCAAGAGGGCTCAAGCCTTCGAAATGCACGTTATTGCTCACGACCCCTTCATATCCGCTGACTTTGCTCGCAACATTAAGGTGGATTTGGTCCCGCTAGATCAGCTTCTTGCCGAAGCTGATTTTCTCTCACTTCATGTGCCATTAACAGCAACTACTAGGGAATTGATAGGTGCTGAGGAACTAGCGAAGGTTAAACCAACAGCTCGAATCATCAATTGCGCCAGAGGTGGCCTGGTTGATGAGAAGGCGGTGGTCAAGGCAGTCGAGGAGGGGAGACTGGCTGGCGCTGCTTTTGATGTCTTTAGAACCGAACCATTAACCAACAGCGCCTTGTTCAAAAATGAAAGAATAATTGTTACGCCGCACCTTGGTGCCTCCACAACCGAAGCTGAAGCCAAAGCAGCCAAGGATATCGCTGAGCAAGTTCTAACAGTGCTTCAAGGACGGTTCAGCAGATATGCTGTCAATGCCCCGAATATCCCTCCCGAGCTAGCGCCGTTCATAAATGCAGCTTCGACCATCGGCAGCCTTGCTAGCCAGTTGATGGAAGGGCAAATAACCTCAATACACATTAAATATAGCGGCGAAGTCACCAACTATGATTGCAATCCTATTAAGACAGCGACTATCAGCGGTTTATTACAACAAGCAACCGAAGAAAGAATCAATCTGGTCAATGTCGGTTTCATCGCCACTCAACGTGGCCTGCAAATAAGCGAAGAAAAACAGGCCATCTGCCAAAACTACTCCAACTTGCTCACCCTGGAACTCGATACCAACGTACGAACTACTACTATATCAGGCACAGTCAGAGACAATGAAACCCACATCGTCCAGGTTGACGACTTCTGGATGGATATAGTGCCCACCGGCGGTTATTTCCTTTTCTGCGACCATATTGATGGGCCCGGGCTTGTTGGTGCCATAGGCACCATTACAGGCAAAGCTGACATCAACATTAGCTCCATGCACCTATCACGGCTCAAGCCCAGAGGGAAAGCGCTCATGATCTTAGCCCTCGACGAGTCGCTCGCTGAAGAGCAAAGGCAGGAAATACTGGCCCTTCCTGGCATTCACACGGCTAGCCCAGTAAAGCTTTAGCAATACATATTCGAGTGAGAACGGGCGAAGAATAGTCATGAAGATATGCTAAGATTCTGTGGCGAAGCAAATGCTTCACATCGAAACTTCTATGAAAGCAAAATGAGGCCAAAAGATGCAGCGGGCTTTCGGCAGAGATATCGAGGACTTAGCGGCTAAGTCAACGCGGGCGAAATAATGGGATGGTACCCAAAGGAGATGCTTGGCACGGGAATTGCAGTCTGTCAAGGATTTCTACAGAGCCAGTCAATCCAAGGAATTGATAATCAACCCAGCTGGGAGCTTAGGATAGAAATAGGTCGATTTGCGCGGCATTCTATCTTTGGCGTCAGCAATGGCCTTGATCACATCCACTCGGGGCTCGTTTAGTAAGAAGCCTAGTTGATACTCCCCCTCCCCTATCGCTTGCCAAGCTTCATTTATGTCAACAGTATAAGCGATATCCCCCTTGCTCTCCGCAAACCCTAGCATCTTATCAAGAATAAGGTGGCTGAGAATACTGAGATCAAAGTTTTTGTAAGCCTGGGAACGATTGTCGGGCATCATCTCCTCGACGGAAATATCTTGACGCTGTCTTAGAATCAGCAAGGATTCGCGCTCCAGACCCAAGATCCCCAAAACCACCCCGCCGGGCATTTTGCCTTTCAAATTGCTAATTAAGCCCTCGCTTAACGGAATGGACTCCACGGCGAAAATGTGCTCAAGTTCGCTCCTCAGCTCAGCCAAGGACGAAGTAGCCGCGCCACGTAGCAACCTATGAATGGGCAAAATGGTTATCCCTGCGTCATTGAAATCCACCAATTCCATCATTATATGATTGAAACCTTCATTCCCGGTGAAAGTTGCAACCTCACGCATTCTCTCCTCTTGATAAGCTAACGCGGTTTCATACCTATGATGCCCGTCAGCTATGTAAAGGGGCGCATCAGCCAGTAGCTCAGTGATCTGCCTCACCAATCCCGACTCAGTTATTGCCCAGATAAGATGGCTTTCACTAAGCGAGATTGCTTCGCTTTGCTCGCAATGACATTCGATTATTGGTTTGTCTTGCACCGCTTTAGACAGTACCTCGGCAACTCCTCGCGTTGAGTCCTGATATAGGGCAAGTATGGAGCTAAAACTAGCGTGGCAAGCTCGCATTAGTTGTAAGCGGTCGCTCTTGGCCTTAGAATACGTCTCCTCGTGTGGGTAAATACCACGATACCACGGCTCCAGTCTAACCCGAGCTATCAGTCCACGTCGCTTTCTCCCTTCCCCCCTAAGAGTGAAATAGTGGTCGTGAACATATAAGGTTAGATGATTATCGACTTGAAGGACTCGGTCTTCAAGCCACCTCCAGAAAGTGGTGGCTGCTCTGGTATATCTATTGCTTTTGGCGTTATCCCCCGGCTGCTCCATTGGGTACTCCAAACGGATAGCGTTATGGTCATCCCTCTCATAGTGAATCTTCTGTTGCTCAGCAGCGATAACATCGTATGGAGGACAGATAATCCTGCCCAAATCCTTAACCACTCTTTGGTTGTACCTGAT
>JAUVWD010000038.1 GCA_030604285.1 Chloroflexota bacterium | reverse complement strand
AGGCAAGATAACCGGTGATGCCGATATAAATATAAGCTATATGCATGTAAGCCGCCTCAAGCCCAGAGGTCAAGCCCTGATGATACTAGCCCTGGATGAACCCCTACCAGAAGCACAACGCCAGCAAATGCTATCTATCCCCGATGTCTATACTGCTAAAATGGTAAAATTGTAAAAAGAGGGTTGAAGGGGCCTTGTTTCCATGTAAGCGTGGAGCGAAATCCCCGAACATTAGGGCGATTTGTTGATTCAGCCGATAGACGACTTTTGAGGATTCGTCATCGGGATAGAAGTGCAGCAAGAGTAATCAGTGAGGCTACCCAGCGTTCAAAACATAGAACAAAAGATGTCTTGAAAGTTTCATCTCTTGAATGTGTCAGCGACTTGGCTACGGGAAAGTCTCTATGTAGGCAAATTCATCCAAAGATGGTAAAATGACAATTAAAGGAAGTATCTCCAAAGTGCAGGATAATAACTTGATTGATTTGAGCTAGACTGTCGGAGGCGTGCAAGCACAGATGCTTACTTTAGGGCAAAAAAAAGATATCAGACAGATACTCCGTAAGCATGAGACGCCTTTTTATGTTTATTGGGAAAAACAGATTTTGGACAAGATCCAGTGCTTGAAAAGAGCATTTTTACCTAAGATCCCCCGCAGCATTTTCTGCTATTCGATGAAAAGCTGTTTTTGTCCTGCGATTGTACAAATTCCCCTGAATGAAGGGCTGTGGTTGGATTGTTCTTCAGGAGGTGAGATAGCTTTTGCTCTAAGGGCTGGCGCCAGCCCCGACAGAATTATCTATACAAGCATAGTTAAGCAAGAGCCTGAATTAGCCTTTGCAATAACAAAGGGTATAGATATATTATCCATCGATTCTTTTTCGGATATGGAAAAAATCTACAGGGTGGCAAAGAGCCTGGAAACTCTCACGGGGGTTCTCATAAGGGTCAACCCAGCAGTTGACTCTGACCCCAGAGTAGAGAGTGGTGTCATTACAACGGGACACCAGCGCTCCAAATTCGGGGTTAGCTTATGGCAGAATGAAGGCCAGTGTGACAGCGCGGAACATCTTGTCAGGGAAATTCTTAGCGCCAGAGCAGACCACCTCAAACTCAAGGGATTCCACTTCCATTTGGGGTCTAATTTGCTCGACGTTTCTTTACACGGCAAAGCCGTCCAAGTGGTATTGAATTTCTGCCAAAGGTTAAGAAACCTCGGCCTGGGATTCGAAATGCGATACCTGGACATAGGCGGCGGCTTTCCACCAGAGGAAACCATGCCCATTTCCACTTGGGCAACCGTAATCGAGAAAGCTCTGAGAGAGACAACGCAACCTCCGGACTTCGACCTCATAGTGGAACCTGGAAGGTATCTGGTATATCAGGGTGTCCTGGTATCTACGGTGTCAAACATTAAATTTAACCCATATGCTGGAACTATTGCAGTGTTGGATACAGGCTATCATCATCTTCTCGATAGTATTCTGGCTGGGCAAACATATCGTGTCTCCTGTTTGAAACAGGACGAACGTGGTGGTCAGGCCGAGTATCACCTCGTTGGACGCCTCTGCGATTCACTGGATGAATTCACGAATTTGACAACCAAGGGTCGTCACCGTGAGCAGCCATTGAATACCACTCGGGTAGGCCTTCCTATGTTGAGAGAGGGAGACCGTATCATCTTTGAGCAATGTGGCGCCTACTCAACAGTTCTAAATACTCATTTCAATGCTTTTCCGTCACCAGCTATTTTCTTGGTGCGAGAGGACGGCGCCATCGATATGGTCAGACAGAGAACGTCTGAGGAAGACCTTTACCTTAGCGAGGGTGGAGACTTTTTGTAGAGGAGTGCAGATGGAGCTAAAAGACCGTACTGAAGCTCTACGAGGCGAAGCAAGTACCAGCGTTCAGTTCACTTCGGTCTTTACAGCGGTAACCGGATTGCTGCTTAGCTTTGTGCTACTACGCCAGGAATTCTCTAACTTTCGGACTGGTCTTCCGTTTTTGGTAGTTGCTTTTGTGGCTTTTCTCTTTGCCACATTGTTTTACGCTAACGCAAGTGGTCTCCTTAGCCGAAGCCCAGCAGAGGATGTCCGAAGGGCTAGTAAGGGGATGCAATATGGCAATATTGCTTCGGAATTTTTCGGGGTTTATCCGCTTGTGGTAGCTTTGCCACTACTGATCCTAGCTATCGCACCTGGGATCACCTACCTACCATGGGTGGCATTAGGAATCACTCTTGCCAGCTTCCTCGTCTACACCTTTAGCGATTTGGACATCTTATCCCGTTTCTTAGGTAGGAAGCGGCGCTATTTGGCTAGCTCTCTGCTCGTCCCACTGGCTGCCCTATTTTTCCTCAACGATTTGTTTTCCTTCCCCATTCTCTGGTATTATTGCTTAAATGCCCTGTTCTTTTTGTATCTGATTGGGATAGCCTACTTGACAGGCACGCATAAGGAATTCTGGCTGGAACGGTTTCATTTGCTAGAAAGGAGAGAAATGGAGGCGCCTTACTTTCAGGATGGGAAGCTTAACTTCAAATGCCTCAGGGGCAAATGTCCAAAGCCGTGCTGCGGTCCTTTCGCAGGGGTATCAGGCGATTTTGAATCTCTTTTGGGTAGACGTTTTCATGAGATTCTGCTTACCACCGAAGATGCCAACCTTATTCGGAGGTTTGTAGGGCCAGAGCGATTCAGGCGCCTTGTGGTTCAGCATGAAGAAGCCGGAGAACGGGAATATGCAATTAAGTTAAAGGAAGACATGTCCTGTCCCTTCTGGAAATATAACGGTGAGTGTGAAATCAATCTCGTGAAACCCGCCGTCTGCCGGGCATTCCCCCTCTATGTTGATATGTTCACCGGGCTCTGCATAATTAAGACCTGCCCAGGTGTTGGGCAAGGATGGACTACGCCTGAAGAGACGCAACGGATGCTTGATGCTCTGTCAGAGGTGTATAACATGCATCTCAAAGGTAGGGTAGCAAGACGGACGCTAGCATCAGTGTTTGCCGGGTTCGGCGAAACCCGTGATTGAGGAGGTGAAGAGATGCCACAGTTATTACAGCGAAGTTCGCAAATCCTGTTGGAAGACATCACCAGAGCTTGGGATGCTTTGATTGAGGACCGCCTGAAACGAGGCTACTACGCAAACAGAAGCGCTCAGGAGAAACAAATGGAAACCTCCGAGCACGGCCCGGTTCTGCTAGCGGAAGCGCTGTGCTCATTTTTGTTGCCAGCACTGAATGAGAACCTCCTTCCACGCTTAATAGGTAGACTGCAAGAGAAACCCGAGTTTAGAGAGGCTTTCTTCCAAGATGTTAAAAGGCTATTTGACCTTGTAACGCCAAGTGAGTCGGGGGAACCCTATCAGTTTACAGGCGAGCCCTATTCCAATTTAGGGGCGCCAATGGTCCTTGCCCGTGGAGTAAAACAGGTGCCAAGGAATCTAGACTGCGCTACGTGGGTAGTTGGCACGGGTTTATATGTATGGCAGCTGTTTTCCCCCCACCAGGGCAAAGCTAAGGCAGTGAGCACACTTGAGGCAGGTTTCTTTGACGATTTATGCCGCACTGTTGATGCCGCCATAGATTTTATGATGAGTTGCTACTCTTCAGACCAAAAAGGCTTCCGCTGGACAGATGACCCGGCAATACCACCTCTCCTGTATTTCACCTGGACTGCTTGTAAAGCCTTTGACGATATTGACGCCATAGTGTTGCCGTTAGAACGGCGAGAAAATATTCCTGAGGAAGCTGACCTTCTGGAGTCTCGATGGCTCGATGACGAGAAAATAAAAGCCTCGCCCTTCAACTTTGACAGGTATAAGTTGCTCGAATGTATGCGAGGTGCCCGGGAAGGGCTTCTGCAGTGGGTAGAGGAACTCGAAGCAGGAGGAATGTGCGAGGACAATCAGATGAAGCTAGAGGGGAAGGACGATGTTCGTTATGCATATTGGGATCTAGGTTCCGCTGACTATGCAGGGCAACAAATCGAACATGTAGAAAAGGTTAATTGGTTGAATAATTTGATGGTGCTGGATGGATTAGTCACTACGTACGCTGATAAAGAGCCGGCATTAGGGCTAACGCTAAGACCAAGGTTGGAAAGGGCTCTAGTTTCAGTAGTTGAGAAGTACAGGGACCCTTCTGTGCGCCCCATGCTAGATAACTGGGAATACGTCTTTTTTCTTCCTATCGGCGAAAGCGCCCAGTTCAACCGTGCCTACCTGCGGCAAAGTCGAGAAAATCGAGTAGCTCTACGCTATGGCGACAAGGTATTTGTTCCCTTGCTGCTGAGCATTGTTGTCGACCTCTTGGAATTCGGGATTGGTAATCCTATTATTCTCGAAGAACTAATGAGGGAGCTTTATGGCAATCTGATTTTTGGTAGAAATAGGCGCGTGGAGTGGCAATGGGTGTGGGACCGAGACAGTTTTAGCATATTCGCTACTCAACGCACTTTGGAGGCACTGAATGATTACCAGAGTTATGTCTCTAGCAGAGAAAAATCAGAGATGCCTGGGGAGGCTGTCCCGGCAAGCATAGACCGCGCCATCGACAACCTTTCCAGTTCACTAAAGGCAACCATTTCCAAAATGGTAACAGAAGCAACAAAAGCTGGCGTAAGGGTGCCTCCATCTTTGGAAGGGGTGCAGAACAAACTGAGGGACCTGAGAGCAGGACTCGAAGAGCTTAAAGAGCAGCAGCAATATTTGGTTACTCGTGATAAGTTTACCAAGTTATTCGATGACGTGCACAAACTTGGTATCAAGAATGATGAGATACTCAGGGAGCTGCGCAAGATTGATGACCGGTTGAAAGCTCTAGAGCATAGCTAGCCAAACTCTTTCACAGGAGGGCAGGTTGATTAAGTTAATGTTCTACTCATACAAAGGCGGGACAGGGAGAACGACGGGTACAGCCAATGTGGCGGCAGCGTTAGCGAAACACGGTAAGAATGTGCTCTGCATAGATATGGACTTGGAAGCCCCGGGACTTCACACTGTTTTTGGGATCGACAAACCTACTGAAGCCGCTCTGTGGAGATATTTACAACCGGGTACTATTACCAGCCTTCCCATAGGGCTTGAAGCATTGCGTAGCCACATCCTAGACGCAACCCAGGAACTAGCTGGGCCGGAGATAAGAGCTAATGTCCGGATTTTGCAAGAGTCGGGGCAATTAGGGAAACTGCATCTACTTCCGGCTGCCCCCGCTGGAGAGGCGATCCACCTTGAGGGGGTGGAGCCCTTTCGAAGGATGTAAAAGTTCTGCAGCGACATCGCGAGCGAATACGATTTTGTTATCTTCGATTCTGCAAGTGGTCTGCGTGATTTAAGTGCACTGGCAATGTATATTTGTGACCTGATAGTCATTTTCTTCCGATGGGGGTGGCAATCGGTTAAGGGAACATCCGAGTTTGCCAGATTCCTTAAGCGTCAGCGAGACATGGATGAGGCGGACTTTAGAGCATTCGTGCTAGTGGCGAGCGCAGTTCCTGACTTGAGTATCTTGTCGAATGCCGATAGAGAGACTTGCCAAAGCCAGGTCACTATTTATAGTAGGTTGCTTGAAAGGCATGTCAAAGAAGCAGGAGAAGAGTTCTTTCTTAATCAAATAAAGGAACTTATGGACCTTAAGTGGCTCGAACGGATCATTGTGTTTGACGACCTAAAAAGGGAAACAGACTTCGATAAGCTGGCGGAATATCTTGTCAAGAGGGTAGAAAAATGTCTTTCAAAGCAAACAGGGTTGATCTAAATATAGAGTTTGCTCACATGTCCCCCTCTGAGGCCCTTGATATTCCACATCTTTTCAAGGACCTAGAAGATGAGATTTACCTAACTAGAGAGCTGGTCAAAGGTGCGGAGTCAAGCGACAAGACTTATTGTCTCACTTTGTTGGTGGATGATATTAATGACCCACAGGGACCGGATGTGATAGTTAACTGGGAGACGGTTAGGCAGGAATTTGCCAAGCTTGGCTTACTTTTGGACCATATTTTATACGAGTCCAAGCTTTCAACCGTAGGTGATTCTCTACTCTCCTTGCTGGCTCGTATGGCAAAGACCAAAGGGGCAGCAAAGACTTTTTCTGTTCGCTCACGCGATTTGAAAATGCTGCGGCAAATAGAAGCCGAGCGACCTCTAGACCTGCTATTCCGCGGGGGTCTTTCACGCCGTTTGGCAGCTCCCACAAAGCAATGGCAGCAAGAGGTTCCCCATGACTTAGTGAAAACAGCCGTGGTATTAAGCTTCAATGAAAAGGGGGATGAACCTGTTACAAGATACACCTGCGTGACGCTCGCGACTTGTTGGCATCTGGCTCGACTTGGCGTTCAACCCTTCAAGAACGTTGCTGAATTAGGTATGCGCTTCTCGGAAAAGCCTTTCATTGCTTCAAACGCAATTAGCATATTGCCATTAGAATATCTAGCAGTCGAGAGCCATTGTTTACAAGTGATTAGAGCTATACCTGATCCTGCCATAAGCAGCCTTTGGCAAAACATACAGTATCATTTTGTTAGAAGCCGTTATGCACGTCTTGCCTATATGTGAACCAGTTGGTGCTGAGAGAGACAAGACTGAACTGGTGAATGGAACAAGCTCTTTCCGGTAATCAGTCTACCCTCCTTGTAATGCTGCGATTCGCTATTGCACGTTTGTCCATTTTGTTCAATCAGCAGCAAAAAGGAGATTAGGTGCCTACGCCAGCCGATGGAAAACCAGTCCCCCCGGTGCCTTGGGGTAAAAGTAGGTTGCCTTCCTCGACATGTTGTCACCAGCATCGGCAATGGCTTTGACCACTTCTACCTTGACCGGGCTTAATAGAAAGGCTAGCTGGTATTCCTGGTCTAATACCCGTTGCACAGCATCGAGTCTATCATAACTGTAGTCAAGGATTGTCTCTTCCCGACCACTGCTCAATCCCAGTAGCTTCTCCAGTATGACATTATCAACAATATCAACTTCCAACCTTTTGTATAGCTCAGAATGAAAGTAGGGCATCATTTGACTGGCGGTAGTAAAGTCACGCAACCTCAACACAAAGAGTTGCTCCGCTGCCAACCCAAAAAGAACTAGCTT
>JAUVWD010000097.1 GCA_030604285.1 Chloroflexota bacterium | reverse complement strand
CTACGATTCTGTCACCATCTAAGTGTTCTGGGAAAATGTCACCCTATGAAGGAGATGGTGACATTGAACAGGAAAGAAGGGCAAAGGTTAATGGTGTTGAGCCAGGTGGAGATAGGCAAGATGGGCGGCAAGAAGTAGCTGAGGCATTAGGTCTTTCCCTGCGCCTGGCGAGAAGAATTTTAGCAGCGTATTGGAAGGAGGGCGCTGTGGCATTGGGACATGGCAATGGGGGAAGGAAGCCTTACCACGCGCTGGACACTAATCTGAGGAAGCGGGCATTGCGACAGGCACAGTCAACTTGCGTTTGCTGTAATATCCAGCACTTTACTGATTGCCACGCTTTCCTCGCAATGACATTGCTTCTGGCTGAGCGAGAAAGTATCGCTCTCTCCCGGTCCTCAGTGCGCCGGATTCTCCTTGAAGTTGGAATAAACAGTCCCAGAAAAAGGCCGCCAAAACACCGCAAGCCAAGGGAACGTTATCCTCAAGAGGAAGGCTAGTGCAGATTGATGGCACTTGCCATGATTGGCTGGAAGGAAGAAATCCCTGGCTGAGTCTGATAGGAGCCATAGATGGTGCCACAGGCAAGGCCCCTTATGCTCTACTCAGGGAGCAAGAGGATGCCAGGGCTATTTTCTCTTGCTGCGCCAAATTGTGACCAGCTACGCAGTTTCGGTTGCTTTATATGTGGCTTAACAAATGACCCTTCGGTTACATATTGGATGATCTAATTCGATCGCTTGACATTCGGTGATTGATATTACTAAAATTTAGTTTTCCCGGGAGGTCACAAAATTTACGCGATTGTCGAGACAGGTGGCAAACAGTACAAGGTTTCTCCAAAGCAGACGATAGAGGTTGAGCGCCTAAATGTAGCTGAAGGTGATAAGGTAGAGCTCGAGAAGGTGTTGTTTATTGGCGACTGTGAGAATGCGCTTGTGGGTAATCCAACTATTGAGGGTGCTAAAGTTACAGCTACATCGTTAGGAGAAGTCAAGGGTGAGAAAGTGATGGTGTTCAAATATAAGTCCAAAGTCCGTTACCGAACGAAAAAAGAGCATCGTCAAGTCTATACAAAACTGTCTATAGACGAGATTATTCAGTCTGGGGGCTAAAGATGGCACACAAGAAAGCTGGTGGCAGCTCGCGTTGTGGGCGTGATAGTCAATCAAAGCGATTGGGGGTGAAGAGGTATGGTGGGGAGCAAGTTCATGCCGGAACGATTTTGGTTCGGCAGCGTGGCACCCGTATCCTGCCTGGCAACAACACGGGCATGGGCAGAGATCATACTCTCTTTGCCTTAATAGATGGCCGCGTTAAATATGAGCCGGCCAATAAGTATAAGAAAAAAGTGAGCGTTTATGAATGAAAGCCAAAATTCACCCTAAGTATTACGCTGATGCCAAAGTGACCTGCCTTTGCGGAAACACGTTTACCGTGGGCTCAACTAAGCTAGAGATCAGGATTGAGGTATGCAGCAAGTGCCATCCCTTCTACACCGGCGAACAAAGGATACGCGATACCATGGGAAGGGTGGAGCGCTTTAAGAAGCGATACAAGATAAAAGACTGAATTCAAAGGATTTGGGAAGTGGCAGACTTGCCCCTAGGCGCTCGGAAAAAGCAGGGAGGCCGGGACTAATCACACCGGCCTTTCTTCTGACTCGGGTGCTTGGTGGGCTCAATTTCATCGTTGTTCTAACCCTTTTTCCTATGGCTGCCTTTTGGCAGCAAGTAGCTTGAAGAACTCTTTTTTGAAGAGTGTCAGTTCTAGATTATTTGTGGCTCTGAGAATCCTATGTTTGGTCTATCTAAGCGTTTATCTAGTGTGGTAGTCCTACGGAGGTGCAAGAAGGGTGGCCAAATCATTGGGACAAAGGCGGGCCTTTAGGCATAATTGGCTGCTTCTTCCCACCCTCTGGGTTTGGCTCCGGGGCCATACTTCACTACATTATTGTGATCCTTGTCATAGCTGGAAGGTACGGTGAGTTGACGGGCTGAAACCATTTCGTTAACGGCCGGGAAAAATGGCAAAACCTTTCTATTACGGTGGACAGGCAGTTATTGAGGGGGTGATGATGCGGGGCAGGGAGAATGTGGCTATATCCGTGCGTGGTCCCGATGGGAAATTGAACATTGCCAAGCAGCCGTTACCTAAGATATTTAAAGGGCGCCTCAGGGAAGTACCTGTAGCAAGAGGGGTCGTCATCCTTATCGAGGGCTTGGGTTTGGGCACTCAGGCCCTGCTTCGCTCTGCTCAGATTGCTTCAGCAGAGGAGAACGAGAGAATACCTGCAAGCCTTTTGTGGGGGACCGTAGCCGCTAGCATTGCTTTTGCTGTAGCCCTTTTCTTTGTCGTTCCTGTCCTCACTACCAGCTACCTCGTCGATCCTTACATCAGTTCCGCGTTAGTAAGCAACCTGGTTGAGGGCTTCATCCGCATCGCCATTTTCGTTGCCTACCTTGTGCTGATAGGGCTAATACCCGATATAAAAAGGGTCTTTGCCTACCACGGAGCCGAGCACAAGGTAGTTAATGCCTACGAAGCTGGCAGTCCCTTGGAAGTGGAGGCGATTAAGGACTATTCTACTGCCCACGCTCGCTGTGGCACTGGATTTGTCTTCATTGTTCTAATCCTCGCTATCTTCATCTTCGCCCTGCTTGGTCATCCACCACTATGGTTAAGGATCCTGTCTCGCATAGTCCTCCTTCCAGTCATCGCTGCGCTTGCCTACGAAATCATGAGATTTGGAGCAAGCCATGCCAAAAACGCCGTAGTTCACATTCTTCTGGTGCCAGGACTAGCATTGCAAGCTATGACTACCAGAGAACCAGACGATGGCCAACTCGAAGCCGCCATATCAGCATTAAATCAGGTCATTGAGGTTGATGAGGTCGTAGGCCGCTAACTTCAATATAGACAATTGCTACAGGATGTTTTCACATTATGCTTTGCGGAAGCAGTAGGGAAAAGCGACAGAATCAGTGAAATGCTTCAGTCACTCTTGTTTCATGACCTCCATACTGGGCCTGAAGAAGATAGTCATCAACTTATGGATGGTAGACAACCCTTTATGCCCAATTAGGCTTGGTAGCATTATCGCCGCTAACATGGCACTGGTTACTTATGACCATTTTGACCCCATGGCAGATGAGGTACACACTGCTAAGGAAACGGGGGCAATTCTGGTGGCAGAAGCGGAGACGGTGAGCAGATTCAACAGGGATTTTGGGCTGGCATATGAAAAGGTCATCTTTGGCATCCGTATGAATGTTGGCGCCAGTGCCACAATTGATGGAATAACAATAACCATGACACGAGCCTTTCATTCCTCTGGAACAGGAGTGGCTGCCGGCTACATGGTTGAACTAGACGACGGAACGGTAATCTATCATGCCGGAGATACAGGCATATTCGAGAGGGTGGGCTATTTGGGGAACTGTATGGCATGGATTTGGCCTTACTCCCCATAGGAAGTGTTTGTGCT
>JAUVWD010000080.1 GCA_030604285.1 Chloroflexota bacterium | reverse complement strand
ATGAACAACCGTCCACCAAGCTGCTCTTGGTCGGCGAGGGGCCCATGGAAAACGAGTTGCGAGACCTGGCCCATGATCTAGGGGTGGAGGAGGCAATCCGATTTTTGGGAACACGGCATGACGTTCCCGCAATACTGCAGCTCAGCGACCTCTTCGTTTTGCCGAGCCTATCAGAGGGGATGCCCGTGGCCTTGCTGGAAGCGATGGCCATGAGAAAGCCTTGCATTGCTTCGAACATCACATCAATCCCGGAGGTGGTTGAAGACGGGAAATCTAGCATCTTAGTTGAACCGCAAAGGCCTGAACAAATTGCGGAAGCGGTACTTCGATTGCTTAGCGAACCTCAAAGGCGCATTGTTATGGGTAAGAGCGCACGGCAGACTGTGCAAGACAGGTTCAACATTAGCTTGAACATAAAATTGCTGGAGGACTTATATCAAAGATTGGCGACTTCGGATTGATCTTTAAACTCGCTAGTGAAGAGCTAGGAGACTTGTCTGTGCTTACTGGAATTCGATCACTAATAAAGCGCAATGCCAATATGCTGACCTTAGCTCGCAGTTATGAGCTTTTGGTGATCCTTGCACTGTTTGTCATAATTATTCTCATAAGGGCGCTTGATTTTCCTCAACCCATGGGCCGCGATTCTAGTGCCTTTGCATATGCGGGCATCAGCTTGCTGAAAGGCAAGGTGCCATACAAGGATTTTTGGGATCACAAGACGCCCGGAATATTCTTCCTTGATGCCCTGGTTTTTCTCTTGTTCCCAGATACTCCCTCCAGCTTGCATATTTTCGGTGTAGTTTATGGTCTGGCAAGTGCGTATGCATTTTATGCCCTAGGCAAGCAACTCTGGGAGAGACGAATAGCTTTCTTGGTCGCTGGTCTCTTTGCAGCATTTTCAAGCTTCCCGACGTTGGCTCAAGGTGGCAACCTCACTGAATCCTATGCGCTTTTGCCAACAATTCTGGCATATTGGTTTACACTCAAGTTCCTTAAGAGAAGAGAGCCGCGAGTTCGTTATCTCTTTGCTAGCGGTCTCTGTGCTGGCTTGGCTACCAGTATTAAGCAGACGGAAATATTTTCTGTTGCAGGTGTGATTGTGTTCTTAGCTGCGACTAGGCTAGTCTGTGGTAGAGAAAGAAGATCACGGAGCAGTATTATGCCCATTGTAGCTGTTATCCTGGGATTTGTTATGGCTTGGATACCCTGGCTGCTTTACTTTGGGTTGAACGGCGCGCTGGCTGACTTCGTCTCGGCTGCCTTTGCGTATAACTCTCTCTACGTTAGTAGAGGCTTTCACATTGCTTCTTTGCTACTTCTAATGTTCAAGCAGAGCTTCGTCATTGCGATCAGGACCTCCACAATTTGGATTCTCTCATTGTTTGCCGTTTTCAACTTTGTTCTAAGGCCTACAGCTCGAAAGCAGGAGATGATTTTAGTCATGCTCTGGCTGGTATTTGCGGCGGTCGGTGTCTCATTAGGAAGAGCATTTTATCCTCACTACTATTTGCAAGGCCTTCCGCCCCTATCGCTGCTTTCAGGGTATGCAATTGAGCGGTTGATTTTCTTTAAACCGCTAATTCGAATACAAGGTTGGGTACATCTCCGGGCCGGGTTTAGTTTAATCATACTAGCAACTTTAGTGGCCTCGCTAGTTACCCAACTCGTTGCCTGGCGAGATAGCATTGGGTACTACCTAGGGATAATACCTGAGAGTATGGTCGGCTTTGCACCCTATAGAACAAACTACGCAGTGGCAGAATACATAAAGGCACATACCACTCAGGACGACAAGATTCTTGTGTGGGGAGCAGAGTCCACTATTTATTTTCTTTCTCAAAGAGAAAGCCCTACGAGGTACTTCTACAACTACCCCTTATTAACGGAATCCTATGTAACGCCCGAGATGAAAGAGGAGTTTCTGTCCGATTTAAGCTGTGATAGTCCAGTTTATATTGTGGTTGTCTTATCGCCAACCGATGCCTGCGATTCTGTTGCTTCCTTAAACGGTTTCCCCGAGTTCTCGGATTTCATCGCTGGTAACTATGCGCTGGAGAAACAAGTGCTGAATAAATGCATCTTTCGGCGTCAATACTAATGATGCCTAACTGCCTGGCTTTGTAGAGGGAGAAACATCGAGCGGTAGTCTGTTGGGTAGAAGGGTGATTCTGTTCGTGCCACGTTCTGAGGTAGGTATGAAGGTACTTTACATTTCATATAATGGCGCTCTGGAACCGTTGGGCCAGAGCCAGGTGCTTCCCTATCTCCGGGAGCTGACCAAGCATGGCCTGCAGTTCACTCTGCTAACCTATGAGAAAAGACGAGCCTCGCCCCTTGATGAAAAGCAGCAGAAGGCACAACTGAAAGAGGAGCTGATACAGCACGGGATCGACTGGCACTACCTGCGCTACCATAAGGCCCCTACGGTGCCTGCCACCGGGTGGGATGTCTTCTTGGGGTTGCTCTACTCGACCTACCTGGTCATCGCCAAGCGGATTGAAGTTATTCACGCCCGCAGCTACATCCCGGCCTTGATGGCCCTGTTTCTCAAGCGATTGTTTAGGGTCAAGTTCATCTTCGATATGCGTGGGCTATGGGCCGACGAGCGCGTGGACGCCGGGCAATGCACCAGGGATAGCTTTGAATACAAGGCCATCAAGCTACTGGAGAGGGCTTGTCTGAAAGCTGCGGATTGTGTGGTGGTGCTGACGCAAAAGGTCAAGGAGATACTGGAAAACTCCCCGCCGTTGCAGAGCCGCGATATCTCCATTGAGGTTGTCCCTTGTTGCGTTGATACGGAGAAGTTCACCATAAACGAGGAGTACCGCCAGCGACGGCGGCGGGAGCTAGGGTGGACAGGCAAGACTGTCCTGGTCTATGCGGGCTCATTAGGCGGGTGGTACCTGGCCGAACAGATGGTGGACTTCTTCGGTGTTGGCCTCAGGAAGCACCCTGATCTTCACTTTCTGGTCTTGACCCAGAGCGACCATCGCCTCATCGCCGACGTCTTTCAGGCTAAAGGTATCTCAGAGGATAGCTACACCGTCTTGACGGTTCCGCCCGACGAGGTAGCGCAGCATCTCAACTTAGCGGATATAGGAATCTTTTTTATAAAGCCTTCATACTCGAAGATCGCATCGTCCCCAACAAAAATGGGCGAGTACCTGGCTTGCGGTTTGCCCATCATCACCAATCGTGGCATTGGAGACAGTGAAGAGTTCATTAAAGAGCATAAGGTTGGTATACTTGTTAATAGCTTTAATATTGAATCGTACGAGCGAGCGTTGCGTAAAACTTCACGGCTGCTACAAGGGGGGGACGCAATCCGTGAAAGGTGCAGGCAAGTGGCCTTGACCTACTTGTCTCTAAGAAAGATGGGCGTCATTGGATATCAAAGGGTATATAGTAACTTCGCGCACTCACAGTATGTTTGATTCCATGGAGTAGTACCATGCTAAGTAGGGCTTTAGACATATTGGTTTGCCCACGATGCCAAGGTGAGCTGAGGTGCGAAGTATTTACCCAGACGAACCGGGCTACTAGCATAGGGATATATGATGAAATTGTCGATGGGTTACTTACTTGCGATTGCGGGGCTTGGTACCCTGTAATTGCAGGTGTCCCGCGCCTTCTCCGAGACAGACTTAAGAGCACTTTGTTAGAAAGTTATCCTGGCTACTTCCAAGAATACCAAGGAAAGATCCCTTTTGTATCCTCAAAAAATTCTGGAGCGGGGCAAGCACATCTAACGTTTCAAGCGAAGAAAAGAACTCTTACAAGCTTCAGCTTTGAATGGACTAAATTTCCCGAGATGATCCCTGAATGGGAAGAGAACTTTCGTTGGTATTTTTATCCACAGGATTCCCGCTTCTTCAAAGGCAAGCTGGTATTAGACGCAGGCTGTGGAAAGGGTCGTCATGCCTATTATGCGGCACGATTTGGAACAGAAGTAGTCGGCATTGATTTTAGTCAAGCAGTTGATGTAGCTTATCGAAATACGTATTCCTTTCCAAATGTGCATATCGTTCAAGCTGATATCTATGACCTTCCCTTCAAGGAGGACTTGTTTGACTTCGTTTATTGTTTAGGAGTTCTTCATCACCTGCCAGAGCCGGAGCAGGGTTTAGCCAACCTATTGAGATGTCTGACAAGGGGGGGCTACGTGTGTTTCTATGTTTACTGGAATTTGGAAAGCGAACCAGGATGGAAGCGGCTAGGTCTCAAGCTATTTACATTGTTTAGGCGAGT
>JAUVWD010000026.1 GCA_030604285.1 Chloroflexota bacterium | reverse complement strand
CCAGGCACCTAAGTTACTTTTTGTGCCTACTTTTGTTTTTCATTAAGGTACAACCTTAAGTCTGGATTTGCAAACACAAGGTTACAATTAATGGCAGCATTTAATGAACTCTCGACGTCGCTGATAAATTGCGGTTCATTGTAATAAAAGTTATATAGCTCATAGTCATGGTTGCTTATGCAGATATAGTGCGGAGTAAGATCAAAGTCTCCACCAGCAGGGAGCAGCTTATCATCTTCCCATTCCAAGTCCTCAAAGGAAACGCCAAACTGGTACCGCTCAGTGTATTTCATTTGGCCTATGGGTATGTCTCCGGTAACATAACCGTTGGTAGTGTTGTCCCGGAAGAAATAAGCACCGGCAAGATAACCCGGGGTGAGATAATCTATCGTCTGGTTGCCATATCTGGAGACGAAAGTCAATGGCAGGGCGATCAGCAGAAAAATACAAAGGATTACAGTTGTGGCCCTAACATTTAGCAGCTTCACTCCAAAGTAGGCCATGGCAGGCAAAAGGAAGACGAAGAAACGCTGATATAGCTCATGTTCATAGCCTGCTCCCACGATAATAGCAGCAATTCCACAACCCACTGCAATAGCCAGTACCGTGACATCGGCATAGGTGTTGCTTTTGAGCTTCCGGGCCAAAAGAGCGCCTAAAAGGGCAATTGCCGCAAACAGCCCTGACAATATGAGCCTGACGATAGATACAGCAACATGTGACTCGTTGCCGAACAAGGGATTAAGGATGCCCCTTTGCGTAGCCACGTCCAGCCTTAAACCTTGCTCTACAAAAACAGGTAATCTCCATTCAAAGAAAGACCAGGCACCGTAAGACGACCACGCTGCTATGAAGACGGCAGCAATTATAACCAGGTTATAGGACCTCACCCCCCTTCGGACATAGAGCGCTGCCGTGATGGCTAAACCGACTAATGAGCCAAGGAGGTGCGTGATCGTCAACACCGCGAAAATGATAATGGCACTAAACCGGCGCCCAAATTCCCCAGTCCTTTGGTTCCAGGCTGGGATCATGGTCAAAAGAGCCAGTATGCTGAAGACACAGAACACCCCAAAGGCTTGAGCACCAGTGTCTTGAGTCTCGAACCAGTAGCCCAGGTAAAACAGCCACATGGCAGCCCAACAGTAGTTAGCCTGCCATCTACCTATTGTGTTTCTGAAAAACATAAAGACGGGAAAGAAAAGCAGCAATTGCCATACGAACGGGATCCAGGGTATTAAGCTGGCAAGCTCATCTACATTGCTGCCCAAGACCTGAATTGCTGCAGCCCACGATATCCAAGCGGCAGGCCAATTGTGTTGCCATAGTATTTGCTGCTCCAAATGACCTTCCCGGGTTATGTACTCAACGAAGCCCAGGTCACCGTAGACACTAGGCGTAAATGCATGCGCACCCCCTACAATTATCGGCGCTAACCATATAGAGACGATGAGAAGGCATAATTGCAGGAACAATAGCTTCCCGTGGTTCTCCCTGGAGAGCCAGAGGATGGCTGAGGCAATGGTAAGGATACCCAGGGCAACGAAAAAGGTAACAGGGAAGCCGTGAATAAGCCCAAAGAATCCAATCTTAAATTCGGCCTGGGTCATACTATAGGACGACAGGACTAAGGCCACTATGGTAAGCAGGATTGAAATTCTTCTTGCTGACCAGAGTCGCCTTATACTGCGAGTTAAGCTTTCTAAACCAAGATTCAAATTTCAGACTCCATTATCTGGCCTTGTGGATAGGTTTAGTCCTTTTGAGCGATAACCATTAAGCCATATCCTTTGCGGTTTCTCGTTAACAGGTCAATCGACGCAATAATGGATAACAATGGGAAGATCATGGCCGCAAAGGCAAGAGGCAGGCGTCTAATAGCCAACATATAAAGCTCGTGACAACACTCACCGAAAATCCCAAAGGTGTTCCTAAGCTGCCTAATCCTGAAACCATTATTCTCCAAGAGCTCAGCAAGCTCAAATTCAGTGTAGCCTTCTCTGACGTGTCTCTTGTCACTCACCCACTCAAAGCTCGTGAAATATCTTTTCGTGTGCCTTCGGTGCGGAATGCTTAAACACAAAATGCCGTTGTCTTTTAACGCTTTGTGGAAGCTCCTGATAAGCTGTTCATCATCCTCTATTTGGTCAATGACATCCATGCAAACAATAAGATCGCGTTCATCAAATTCGTCTAGTTCGGTTAAATCTGCTTGGAAAATGCTGAGATTGCTTAATTTCGATTGACGCAGGATTTGCTGGCCAGCACTTATGAGATTGGGATCATAATCACAGGCATCTATTTTTGCGGAAGGGTTCGCCTTTGCCAAACAGAGGGAATTGAGGCCTATGCCGCACCCGGCATCCAAAGCGCTATCGAATTTAAGTTGCTTCGCAAACCTCCTAAAGTAAAGCAGCCTCAATTGAGTTCCTACCTCAGGTAGGCCAAATAAGTAGATGTAAGCTTTAATCAAAGGGTCCAGCCACTTTGGACTTGCTTTTGCCTCTACATCGGATTCCCCCAGCATTTCGAGTAGAATCCTGGGGTTTCTCCAACACTCACGGCCGAAGAACATGATCGCTCCCGCGCCAACTACAGCTAACTACTAAAATTATGTTGGCTTTATCAAGACTTTGTTATTCTCAAAGTTTCTCTTTAAGGAGCCTGAACGTTTCACGAGCATGGTGTTCCTTCGATACACCCACGGCAAGCCCGCTCAAGTTAGGCAAGTTTGCGATGTATTCTATTGCTTCTGGAAGTTTGAGGTATCCGGCCGCTAAAATGCTGAATGCTATCACTTCAGCTTCAGGGGTTCTTGTTAACGCCTCTTCACATTCATCTCTGGAGGGACACATTTGAAACCCCAGGGGATTAAATGGAGCGGCAATTACCACCTTACGAAAATCTATCCCCCACTCCTCAAACTTTTTCACCAGATACGCAAAATTGCGGGTCTCGAAGCCGGGTTTTATTCTGCAATCTAACATAAACTCTATATGCGTCCTGAAGAGCCAATCGATGTTGAGAGCAAGAGCCATATCCGTTACAACCTCATGCAGCAATATGGAAGCCAAGGTTGCTTTCTTACCTGCCGAAGACTTCAATCTAGAGGCTTCATAAAGGATGTAACTTCTCAAGAGGCTCGCTGGGTCGGTCCCTATAACTCCTCTCAGGCCATTTACTATTGCTTTCCAATTTCCCGAGAAAGCTATCTGCTGTGCCAACTTCATGGCTAAACCCGGAACTCCCCCGGCAAGGACAGCCAACCTAACAAATTCATATGCGTACGGAACTATGGCATAAAGCTGCGGCCGATTGCGTCCTTCCCCTTGGCTAATTATCCGAAGTATGGAAAGTGTGGTTTCGCTCACTGTGAACATAAACCCATCCGCACCGTTCTCAAGAGACTTTCTAACCAGGTCGGCAGCATAGCTCGGATGGGTCAGGTCATTCCCTCTTGATGTGGCTCTCTCTTGCGAGAGGTGGCTTATGCCATGAAAAGGGTTATCTCCGACGAGCAGCAGCTTTTTACTGTTCATTGCCCCTTGAGTTCTCTTTCACCCTTTTAACCTGGTCAATAATCTCTTCGACTTTGCAGGCTGTCTGGAAGCTTGGCTCAGCATTAGAACCATCCAGTATCGAACCAATGAAGAGCTCATCCTCTCGCAGGTATTCAGTTCCCCCGATAAAGAAGGAGACATCATCACCAAGATCATGCTTGTGCCACAAGAATGATCTTCCATCATCTAGCTTCAATTCAACTTTGTCCTCATCCACTTTCATCGTTCCATTAGACCCCTTTACAAGCAGCCCAATCTCGGGAAGACGGTAGCTCTCCATACACCACGAGCTTTTGAACTCCCCCTCTAAAGCTAGGGGGCCTCCAGAGGCCCTAACCTTGAAATATGCCGAATCCTCAGAATCACTCCCAATGAGCGACTCAAGCTTAGCCCTCTCGACCTCTAATTGTCCGAAGAACCAAAGTGCAAGGTCCACAACATGGCATCCCAAATCGCTGATGACTCCCCCTCTCGATGAGGTTTTTGAGCCCATCTTGGCTCCCAAAAAGTCGGAGGAGTAAGCATACCCTTCAAAGAAAGATGGTTCCTGCAAAGTTCCTTCATCCAGGATCTGTTTAGCTTTTCTAAATGTAACGGAGAATCTCCTGTTATAGCCTACCATGTTAACGCCACCTTCATTTCTCGTCAAATTGCAAAGCTCTTCCGCCTCGGCATAACTGGATGCCAGGGGCTTCTCAACGAAAACGTTGTGAGCAATCCCCTTAGTATATATTGCCTTGATAATGGGGAGGTGAGAAGGTAGGGGCGTTGTCACGTAGACTGCATCGAGCCCCATACCGTAGAGCTCCGCCAGATCAGCCACCACGCTAACACCTTGAATGATTCTCTTAGAAAACCTGCGGACCAAGGTACTTTTCTCACACAATGCTACAAGCTCAACATCATCCAGGACGCTTAGAATACTGGCGTGAAGCAGCCCCATTTTGCCTAGGCCAACTACGGCAACTTTTGCTTTCATTATTCACTACCTCACCTGTACCTCCATCTTCCTAAGAGATATCCTGTACCCATGAGGAAGAGATTTGCCATAATCATAGCTACTTGAGCAAGGTTCGACGGCTTGTAGAAATTCCTTAGCCTCTGGAGAAGTGATGTGGACAGAAGTCTGCGAAGGAAAAGGTTCTCGGCAGCGAGAGGATTCTGCCCGTATCGAGAGACGAGTTTCCTCATCATAGCTCTAGTGATTCCCTCTCTAAAACAAAAATTAAATACATATTTTAGAGTAGCACGCTCAGGAATAACCTTGTGATGCACCACTGACTCTGGCCTAAATAGAATTACTCCATCCGGTATGGCGGTCTTAATTCTGAGGCAGAGTTCAGCTTCTTCGCCGCCTGTGGGATTGAATCTTACCCGTCCCAGCTCGCATCTTCCTAGTTTGGTCTCCCAAAATCCTACTTTCTGGAATATCTCTTTCCTAAAGGCCATATTGCTTCCAGTGACATTCCTCACCTCGCTATTCTCTTGCAAAATCAACTTCTTATGGGCAGTACAACCTATGATGAAGTCAAACTCCTCAGGGAACCAAAATGGAGGTTTCCCCTTTGACCATAGAGGTATAGCCTGCCCCCCCACTGCCATAACCTTTGAATCCTCAAATGATGGAATGAGATTCTCCAGCCAGGTCTCTACAGCCATTGCATCGTCATCAATAAAGGCGACTATTTCACCAGTGGAGGAACTAATGCCAGCATTCCTTGTGTCCGACAAGCCTGGAGCGCCATTACTGAGAACTAGCTTAACCCGGGGCGGAAGCTCGGATTTGAGCCTGTCGAGGAGTTCTTCATTGTGGTCTACAGCCACTATTACTTCGTGGGGCTTGAGAGTTTGAGCCAGGACCGAGTCCACCGCCTCATGGATGTCCTCCAGACGCTCCATGGTGTACACGCAAATAATAACGGAAACGTTCTCATCGTTATTCGTCATTCTCGTTATGATCTGAGTGCCAGAAAATCAGGCTGAGGATGGTCCTCAGATGTTCGAAGCCAGCCTTCAAACTATTGAGCTTAGTCTGCCCTACTCTTGGTCGATACTCTATTGGAATTTCTTGCACCTGGAGTTTCATACGGCTCGCTTTGGCGGCAATTTCAGGTTCAATAGCAAAGCCGCGGGAGGAAAGATTCATCCTCTCCAAATAGCACCTCTTTGCCCCGTAAAGCCCGGTACAATAGTCACGAAGTTTAAAGCCGTATACATATCGCATTAGACCTTGAAAAATCATACTCCCAAGGCGATTGAAACGTGGTATGTTCTCCCGGCCTGTAGCCCTTGAACAATACACCATATCATAGTGTTTTAGCGCCTCAGCCATCTGAGGTATCACCTCTGCGGGGTAACTAGCATCAGCATCGATGAAGATCACGCTCTCCCTTGTAGCATGCCTTATTCCAGTCTTTAACGCCTCTCCCTTGCCGTGATTTGTTTCATGCTTTATGAGTTGGCAGGGAAATCCAGAGGTGATCTCCGCTGTTGCGTCATCTGAGCCATCGTCTACCACTATCACCTCGTAGCTCCCATCCATGGCTTGGAATATTCTCTCCAAGACGATAGCGATCCCCTCCTCTTCATTGTAGGCGGGAATGACGATGGTAGCGTTTGCTTGTGATACTATTCTTGCATTTTCCAATTGTCCACTCTGCTAACTACGAAAGTGTGTTGGCAGTATAGTCAGGCAGGTCATCATTAAGGTCTGTTCCGCTACCCGCTGCACGGAGCCCGAGCGAAGCAAATAAAACCACCACCTCCTCGCTACCGTGAACAATTACTTTAGGGAGTTTGGATTACTTTCCTCCCTTACGCTTCAGCCCGTGGGTTATATGTGACCTAGGACTATAGTACTGTATACTTTGGCACAAAAGGGGGTTAAGTGTCAACATGTCATTTCTTATATTTACTTCTCTTTTCCTCCCAAGTAAGGACGTGAATAATTTCTTCAGTCTGTCTGGAAAGTGCAGAAATGATATAATAGAGAGCAATGAATGTGCTAGTTACCGGGGGAGCTGGCTTTATCGGCTCTCACATAGTAGATGCCTTGGTGCAGCAAGGGCACAAGGTGACAGTGGTGGACAACCTATCCACTGGCTCTGCCCAGAATCTTAATCCTCGCGGTCGATTCTATGAGATGAGTATCTGCGACCCCCAGTTATCAGAAGTCTTCAAAGAGGAAAAGCCAGAGGTGGTCAACCATCAGGCAGCTCAAATGGTTATCCAGAGGTCACTGCAGGATCCTATCTTTGACGCAGAGCAAAACATCTTAGGGAGCTTAAATCTCATCCTAAACTGCATCCGCTTTGGGGTGAAAAAGATAATCTATGCTTCCTCAGGTGGTGCAGTCTATGGTGAGCCGCAATATCTCCCCGTGGACGAAAGGCACCCCGTAAATCCAATTGCTCAATACGGGGTCTCCAAGCACACCGTGGAGCATTACCTTCACCTCTATAGTGTTCAATCTGGCCTGGACTATGTGGTGTTAAGATATTCCAATGTCTATGGTCCAAGGCAGAATCCAGAGGGGGAAGCTGGTGTGGTGGCTATCTTCGCTAGGCACATGCTAAGGGGGCAAAGTCCTACTATTTTTGGATCAGGGGATAAGACCCGCGATTACATTTATGTGGCCGATGTTGCCAGTGCCAATCTTCTCGCCATGCAGAGTGACGCCAAAGGCATCTATAATATTGGCACCGGTGTAGAGACCTCAGACAGGAAAATGTTTGATACTTTGGCTGAGCTATTAGGCTATCAGGATGCTCCCCACTATGACCAGATAAGGAAAGGGGAAATCTACAGGATTTGCCTTGACTACTCCAAGGCCTTAAGGGAGATGGGATGGCAACCTCAGGTGTCGCTTAGAGAGGGGTTATCACAAACAATTGGTTATTATAAAGCTCAGTTTTGATATTGGCTAAGTCAAGATTCTTAGTGCAGAAATGGTGCCATTGGATGTCTTCAGAGGGAGTCGCTGGCGGCGGGGTCCGTCTGCCGTTGCTCATTGCTTATATTCTGGTCTATTAGCAGTCAACCAGCTGAACCCTAGCCACACCGCTTCATTAGAGCCACGATGGGCAAGAACAACCGCTATGCTCCTACCTACTGGCGATCTTTGCTGGTCGATTCTGGATACATCCTAGCATTTCGATATCCCCTGGACACAGCGTTTAACAAATGTCCATTTTGTTTAGTCGAGAGAACTGTTGCTTGAGTTGTTGAGTCACGGCACAAAAAGGGGAGACCCCGCTGCTGTCTTGCCTGGAGCTCCTACTTTACCATAAGACACGCT